>JALOPO010000173.1 GCA_025453855.1 Gemmatimonadaceae bacterium | reverse complement strand
GCTCTCGATGTGGTCGAACAGCTCCGGGTTCTGTGCCCGCAGCGCACCGAGGAATGCAAACAGGCGCTTGTCGCCGGTCACGTCGCGCGCCGCGCGGGCACGGGAGACCACCGGCGCGTCGACCGTAGACACGACCGGATCGATGGGGAGGATCGTCCCGGCCGTGTCGACCGCGCGCAGCCCCGAGGCACCGGCGACGAGCGCCACCGGCGTGCGCTCCGCGATGCGCACCACGAGCGTCCCCGGGAGCCGGCGATCGACCTCTGCCTCGGCGACGAGCGGGAGCTTCGCCACGCGCTGCGCGAAGTGCCGCGGCGACGTCGGCGGGAGCGAGGAAGCGCGCCCCGACCAGTTCCACGCGCTGCAGGTGGAAGTAGTCGAGCTGCCGGAAGACGACCGGCGACAGCGCGCCCAGCGCGATCACGGCGACCGCCAGCAGGAGCCAGCGCCCGATCTTCCGCGGGCGTGCGCGCGCACCGTCGCCGGCCGCCGTGTCCACGGCGCGCGACTCGGTTGCGGTGCGCGCCTCGCGCCGGCTCCGTGCCGGTACCGCCGGTTCGACACGTGTCGCCATCAGCGGTGCACCTCGCCGAGCGCCGCGAGGAGCTCGGGCCCGACGGCGGTGATGTCACCGGCACCGAGCGTGAGCACCACGTCGCCGGGACGGACCGCCTCGGCGAGCGCACGCGTGACGTCGGCGCGCGCCCCGCTCCACGCGGGTGCACGCCCGGCGCGGGCGGCCGCGTCGGCGATGACCTGCGACGTGACGCCCGGGATCGGGAGCTCGCGCGCCTTGTAGATGTCGGTGAGGAAGACGATGTCGCCGCCGGTCGCGAGCGCCTCGCCGAAGTCGGCGGCGAAGTCGCGCGTGCGCGAGTAGAGATGCGGCTGGAACGCGGCCACGAGACGACGCCCGGGATAGGCGGCGCGCGCGGCCGCGAGGGTGGCGCGCAGCTCGGTGGGATGATGCGCGTAGTCGTCGATGACGAGCACGCCGTTCGCCTCGCCCTTGCGCTCGAAGCGTCGCTCCACGCCGCCGAACGCCTCGAGCCCGGGGGCCAGCGCGTCGAACGTCGCACCGAGCGCGAGCCCGGCGCCGAGCGCGGCCAGCGCATTGCGCCGGTTGTGGTCGCCCGGCACGCGCAGCCGCAGCGTGCCGAGCGACACGCCATCGAAGGTGATCGCGAGGCCGTCGGCCGCGGCGGTGCCGACCAGGCGCACCCCGTCGCCCGCGCGCAGGCCGTAGCCGATCACGTTCGCGCCCGCGGCCGCGGGGACGCGTGCCGCACCCGCATCGTCCATGCAGCGCACGAGATGCCGCGCATGCGACGCGAACTCGGCGAAGGCCTGCTCGATGTCGGCGAGGTCGGCGTAGATGTCGAGATGATCGGCCTCGACGTTGGTGACGATCGCGACGTCGGCGTGGAGCGCGAGGAAGGAGCGATCGTACTCGTCGGCCTCGACCACCACCGTGTCACCGCCACCCCAGCGCAGGTTGCCCCCCCACGCCTGCACGCGCCCGCCGACGATGCCGGTCGGCGCACGTCCGGCGGCGGCGAGCGCCTCGGTGGCCATGACGGTCGTGGTCGTCTTGCCGTGGGTGCCGGCGACGCCGACGATCACGAGGCCGTCGACCGCCGCGCCGAGCGCCTCGGCCCGACGAATGATCGGCAGGCCGAGGGTCGTGGCGTGCGCGAGTTCGGCGTGATCCGGCGCGATCGCGCTCGAGGCGACGACCGCGCGCGCGCCGTCCACGTGCGACGCGTCGTGCCCGCGATGCACGCGCACGCCGAGCGCCTCGAGGTCGGCGTTGCCCGCCGCGCTCATGTCGCTCCCGGTCACGCGCAGCCCGCGCCGCACGAACAGCTCGGCGAGCGCGCTCATTCCCGCGCCGGCGACGCCGACGAAGTGCACCGGACGGGGATCGTCGGCGCGGGCGAAGAGGGCGAGCGCGTCGCGCCGCATGCGCGCGCTGGTGTCGGGAGTGACCGGCATTCGGGAAAGGGGCGTCAGGGCGTGATCGCGGACAGGATGGAATCTGCCATGATGTCGGCCGCGTCGACGCGTGCACGGCTGCGCGCCCGGTTCCCCATCGCGGTGAGGATCGGGCCGTTGGCGAGCAGCGGTGCCACCGATGCATCCAGCATGTCGCGCGAGAGCATCGCCTGCTCCACGAGGAGCGCCGCGCCGGCTCCCTCGAGGGCGCGGGCGTTCACGCGCTGGTGGTCGCCGGCGCTGGTGGGGAGCGGCACGAGGACCATGGGGATCCCCCAGGCGCAGAGCTCCGACGTGCTCATGGCACCGGCGCGCGCGATCGCCAGGTCGGCGGTGGCGTACGCATCGGCCATGGGCTGCTGATAGGCGACGACGCGCAGCCGGTCGGAGGTGTGCGCGGCGTAGCGCGCGTGATCGGACGGTCCGGTGATCCAGATCGCCCCCCACGATGCGGGGAGCGCAGCCGGGAGCCACTGCCCGATGGCATCGTTCAGCGCCTGCGCCCCCTGGCTGCCGCCGAAGATGAGGAGCACGCGCTGCACCGAGGCCGGGAAGTTCCAGGCGTGGCGTGCCACGCTCTTGCTGGCGCGGCCGGGCGGCGGCGGGGTGATCGGGTTGCCCGAGACGAGGACGCGCGCATGCGCCGCCGGCGGGAGCGAGGCGGTGGCCTCGGGGAAGCCGAGGTAGACCTGTCGCGCCCAGCGCGAGAAGAGGCGCACGGTGAGGCCGGCGGTGGCGTTGCCTTCCCAGAGGAAGAGCGGGCGCCGACGGAGCACGGCCCAGCTGAGCAGCGCACCCGCCGCGTAGCCGCCGGTGCCGAGCACGGCGCGCACCGGCTTCACGCGATCGAGCGCGTCGAGGCGCCGGATGCTGCCGACGATGCCGCGCAGCGCGGCGCCGTTGCGCCACGGGCGGCGACGGTCGAGCGGATGCAGGTCGAGCAGCTCGTGCGGCCAGCTGGATGCCGGGAGGACGCGCGCCTCGACGCCGCGCATCGCCCCGACGAAGTGCACGCCCATGCCGGGCCGCGCGCGCTGGATCGCCTCGGCCACCGCGATCGCGGGGTAGAGGTGCCCCCCGGTCCCGCCGCCGCCGAAGTAGATCGCGCCCGTGCCGGTGGGCGTGGGCATCAGCGCGACGCGGGATCGAGGGGGACGCGTTCGCGCGCGCTGCCGATGTTCACCAGCACGCCGGTCATGGCGAGCGAGAGGAGCATGTTCGAGCCGCCGTGCGAGATGAACGGCAGCGTGAGCCCCGTGTTGGGAAAGAGCCCGGTGACGACCGCGAGGTGCACGAGCGCGGTGGTGACGGTGGTGAGCGTGATGCCGACCGCCACCAGTTGCAGGAACGGCGAGCGCGCGTCGCGGGCGATGCGGAAGCCGAGCCACCCGTAGCCGACGAAGAGCGCGGTGACGAGCCCCATCCCCACGAAGCCCCACTCCTCGCCGATGTTGCTGGCGATGAAGTCGGAGATCTGGTGCGGGAGGAAGCCGCCCTGCTGGCGCCCCTCGCCGTAGCCGACGCCCACCAGCCCGCCCGAGCCGATGGCGACCAGCGACTGGCGCGTCTGCAGCCCGAACTCCCGCTGCACCGCGGCGTCGCACGAGTTGGTGTAGGTGCAGATGCGCTTCTGCACGTAGCCGTCGAGCTTCTTCCACATGAGCGGGAGGACGAGCAGCCCGATGAGGAGGAAGTGGCCGATGCGTGCGCCCGATATGAAGAGCATCGTCCCGGCGACGGCGAGGTAGAAGAGCGCCACCGAGACGTCGGGCTGCTTGAAGGCGAGCGCGGCGAGGATGCCGACGACGAGCATGATCGGGATCACGCCCTTGGTGAAGCGACGCAGCCGCTCGCCCTTCCGGACGATCATCATCGCCGTCCACACGACGACGGCGAACTTCACGAACTCGCTCGGCTGGAACGATCGCCCGAAGGCGAAGCGCGCCGAGCCGTTGATGGCGCCGGCGAGGAGGACGAGTCCCATCGCCGCGATGGAGACGAGCATCATCGGCCAGGCGAGGCGGCGGAAGCGCTCGGCATCGATCTTGGCGAGGATCGCGAAGCCGACGATCCCCGCGGCGGCGGCGATCGCCTGGCGCGAGAGGTAGTAGGTGGAGCCGAAGCCCTTCTGCTGCGCCTCGATGAACGAGGCGCTGAAGACGGTGGCGAGGCCGATGGCGAGGAGGATCGCGGTCACGAGGACGAGCGCGCGCGCTTCGACGCCCATGCGCCAGCGCTCGCGGAAGCCGGGGACGGCCGCCGGCGTGTCGCGGCGCGGGGCGGCGGGGATGTCGAACGGGATCGACGTCATGCGGAGCTCCGGGCGATGCGCGCCGTCAGGCGGCGTCGCCGCGTGCGAGGCGGCGGAAGGTGGCGCCGCGATCCACGTAGTTGCGGAACATGTCGTAGCTCGAGCAGGCGGGCGACAGGAGCACCGCGCCGCCCGGCGGCACGAGCGCGCGCGCACGCGCGACCACCGCGGCGAAGTCGCCGTCGACGCGCTCCACCGGCACGTGCGGGGCGAGATCGTGCGCGATGATCGGCGCCGCCTCGCCGTAGGCCACGACGGCGACACCGTGCGCGCGGAACGGCGCGGCGAGCGCGGAATACGGTTCGCCCTTGTGGCGGCCGCCGAGGAGGAGGACGTAGGGGCGCGTCATCCCCTGCACCGCCACCAGCGTGGAACCGACGTTGGTCGCCTTGCTGTCGTTGAGCCAGAGGATGCCGTCGTGCGTCGGCACCGGCTCGAGGCGGTGCTCGAGCGCATGGAAGCCGCGGAGCGCAGCGGCCATCGTCGCGCGCGCGGCAGGCGTGCGATGCGCCTCGTCGGCGCTCCAGACGGCGAGGGCCGCGGCGAGCGCGTTGGCGACGTTGTGGTCGCCGACCAGCGGGAAGTCGTCGCGCGCGAGCAGCGGGGCGCCGTCGAGCAGGAGCGTGCGCGTGGCGGCATCGAATCGCGCGGCGATCGACGACGGATCGGCGCTCGCGTCGGGCGTCGCGACGGAGAAGGTGTGCACCTGCCCCGCCAGCGCGCCGAGCTCCGGGGTCACGTCGTCGGGCATGAGGCGCCAGAGTTCGAGCACCTCGCGCTGGTCGGCGTTGAGCACCCAGCGCGAGGCGGCGGTCGCGTTGCGGAAGAGGCGCGCCTTGTCGCCGTAGTACGCCTCGAGCGACGGATAGCGATCGAGATGA
>JALOPO010000172.1 GCA_025453855.1 Gemmatimonadaceae bacterium | reverse complement strand
CGCAGCGCGAACAGCTCGTCGCGGAGCTTCCCCTGCAGCGCGGGATCGTCGCGGAAGACGGCCCACGCACGCGCGCGCCGGCGCATGCGGCGCCACCGGTCGCTGAACCAGAGGTCCCAGCTCGCGCTGGGGACCAGGCTCGCGGCGTAGAGCAGCGACCACGGCAGCCCCGTGAGTCGATGCACGAGCCACGTCTGCGCGACGTAGAAGAGCGGGACCAGCGCGATCCCCGCCAGCACGGTGTGCATCGCCGGCTGCGTGCGCCCCGTCGAGGTGCGCGCGCCGATCGTGCGGGCGAGCGTGAACGGGAGCCAGTGGTTGATGCGCCCCCAGAGCGCGAACGGCGCGCCGAGCGCGGTCATGCGACGGAGCGCGACGAGGCGACGCTGCACGCGCCGCACCGCCTGCTCGTCGCCCGGCGCGAGCGTGCCGGCGGCGAGCGAGCGGCGCAGCGCGTGCGCACGGCGCGCCACGGCGACCATCGCCGCCACCGGCGCCTCGTCGCCGAGTGGACGGACCTCGTCGCTCACGCTCGCGAGCACCGTCGCCACGTCGAGCGCGTCGTCGGCCGCATGCTCGTCGTCGAAGTTGAGCGTCACGGCGTGCAGCCGGCGCGAGAGCTCGGCGGTCAGCGCATCGACGTCGTCGTCCGGCCACGCGTCGACGTCGAGCGGCTCGCCCACCTCCACCAGCACGCGCGAGCGCACGCCGTCCTTGCGCTCGTAGTTGATCCCCACGGGGACGATGCGCAACCCGCGCACGCCGCCGTCGCTGCGCGCACTCAGCGCGATGCGCGCCGCCCCCGTGCGCAGCGGCGCCAGGTGCGGCTCGTCCCAGCTCACCCCCTCCGGGAAGATGAGCACCGCCTCGCCGTCGGCGAGCGCCTCGTGGATCGCGGCGAAGGCCTCGGCGTTGCGACGCGGATCGACGGGCGCCGTGGGATCGCGCGCCGCCTCGTCCTTCGCGCGCCGCAGCGGCACGACCCGCAGGTACCGCAGGATCGCCCCGCCGACCGGGTTCGCGAACAGCGTCGCCTTGCCGGTGAAGGTGAGCTGCCGCTTCGCGGCGAGGCCGGCGAAGAGCGCGTCGACGAGCTCGTTGGGATGGTTCACGACGAGCAGCACCGGGCCGCGCTGCGGGATGCGCTCGGCGCCGTCGATCGCCACCTGCCGGTAGTACCAGCGCATCGCGACCGCGGCCACGTGGTAGAGGCCACGGTAGACGAGCGCGCTCACGCGGCCGCCCCCGTCGCCTCGCGCGCGCGCCCCGCCGCGGCGTCGGCCGCGCGCGCCGCCTCGGCGCCGGCCCGCTCGTCGACGCGCGTGAGGAGCCAGGCCCCCACCGCGAAGAAGACGATGATCGAGAGGATCGCCACACGGCTCGTCCCGGCCAGCTGCGCCGCCACCGCGAAGGCGAGCGGACCGAGCACGCCGCCGAACTTCTCGAAGACGCTGAAGAAGCCGAAGAACTCGCCGCTCTTGGCGCGCGGCACGAGCGTGGCGAAGAGCGAGCGGCTGAGCGCCTGCGTTCCCCCCTGCACCAGCCCCACCGCGATGGCCAGGATCCAGAAGTCGCGCGCGCTGTCGATGAAGTAGCCGTAGATGCAGATCGCCGTGTAGGCGAGGAGCCCGAGATAGACGCTCCGCTTGGCGCCGATGCGCCCGGCGAGCATGCCGAAGAGGAAGGCGCACGGCACGCCCACGAACTGCACCACGAGGATCGCCGCGATCAGGCTCCCCTGCGGGATCCGGAGCTCGGTGCCGTAGACGCTCGCCATCTTGATGATCGTCTGGATCCCGTCGTTGTAGACGGTGAAGGCGACCATCATCAGGAAGGCCTGCCGGAAGCGGCGCAGGTCGCGGAGCGTGTGGCCGAGGCGCGCGAACGACGCGCGGATCGGGTTGGCGCGTTCACTCTCGGTCGCCTCGAGCCCCGCCGGCGGCTCGGCCACGCGTCGCAGCACCGGCAGGGAGAAGCCGAGCCACCAGAGCCCCGTGAGCACGAAGCCGATGCGCGCCGGCAGCGAGGCCTGATCGGCGGTGAGCCCGGGGCCCTGCGGGAGGCCGAGGAGGCCCGGGAACTGGATGATCGCGAGCACGATCGCGAGCAGCACGCCGCCGCCGATGTAGCCGAAGGCGTAACCGGCGGTCGAGACGCGGTCGATCTCGTCCTCGGTGGCGATGTGCGGCAGGAGCGACTCGTAGAACGTCATGCTCCCGCTGCTCGCCGCGAGCGAGACGATGAAGCATGCCGACGCGTAGACCAGCTCGCCGCGGGAGACGAAGAACATCGCCAGCGTCGCGCCCACGCCGAGGAGCATGAAGGCGCTGAGGAAGCGCTTCTTGGCGGCGCGGAAGTCGGCCAGGGCACCGAGCACCGGCGAGAGCAGGGCGATGAGGACGGCGGCGATGGTGTTGATGTAGCCGTACCAGGTCGCGGCACGCGCCTCGGGCACGTCGCCGGCGGCGACCTTCAGGTAGAAGATCGGGAAGACCGCGGTCATGATGACCGACTGCATCGCCGAGATCCCCCAGTCGTACATCGCCCAGGCGCGCAGCTCGGGACGATGCAGGCCGAGGCGATCGAGGAGCGTGCGGCGGGCGGCGGGGAGCGGTCGGGACACGAGGCGCGGGTCTGGGGAGGAGGCTGGCACGACGCGGCGTTCGGCCCTGCCCACGTGGCCGGTGCGGCTGGACGATCGCTCGGGGGTAAGTTTGGCGCCATGTCGCCACCCGGGCCGACGATCGATCACGCCGCAGGCCACGTCGTGCCGCGCACCGCACCGCATGCGTCGCCGCGCGCCGTCGTGCGACGGGTCGTGTGCGGTGCCGGACTCGCGCTCGCGGCGTGCGGTCGCGACAAGCCGGTGCCGGCGCGTGACAGCACGCTCCCCATCGCCAGCGACACCGCGCTCACCCCGGTCGATTCGCAGCGCCCGGTGGACGATCGTGGCTGGAGCGGCGCGGCCGGGCCGGTGGTGTACGTGCCCGGCGACCCCGGGATCGTGCAGGTCGTGCTCCCGCGCGTGGCCGACGACAGCGTGCCGGCACCGACGCGCGCCCCGCTCCCCGATGGCGCGGCGCCGGCGTCGGTGGAGCTCTTCGGCCCATCGGGGCTCGTGGGACGTGCGTCGATCGGCGGCTACTCCCCGGCCGCGCAGTCGGCGCCCGCGCCCGGCTGCGACGCCTGGCCCGAGCTCCCGCTCCGCCGCGACGACGCGAGCAGCGGTGCGTGGCGCTTCGCGCTCGCCCGCGGCGTCGCCACACCGCTGCCGCTCGAGGCGGGCGGGACGCTCGCGATGCGCGATTCGTCGCGCATGATCGCCGACGTGATCCGCGCCGCCGCGACGCTCGGCAGCGACTCGGCCGGGACGCTCGCGCGCGTGCCGTTCGCGGTGCTCGAGGCGCGCCGCGCGCTGCTCGCCGACCGCACGGAGCTCGTGATCGCGGTGCTCGAACGGCGCATCAACGCCGAGGCCGACCCGCGCGCGGAGCGCACCACGCTCATCCTCGAGCGCGCGCCCGGTGCACGCGCCTTCACGATCGCGTGGAAGGAGCGGCAGTACGTCCCCGAGGACGAACTGGTCTCGGTCGACCTGCTCGGCGCCGTCACGCTCCCCGCACGCGACGGTGCGCCGCTGCTCTTCCTCGGCCTCGACTTCGGCGACGGGACGCGCCTCGAGACGCTCGAGCGCACGCGTCCGGGCGAGTGGCGCATCGCGTGGTCGAGCGCCTACACGGGGTGCTGACGCGCCGCGTGCGCACGTTCGGTCGTCCCCTCCGCATGCTCGTGCTCGCGATCGCCGCGAGCGCCTGTGCGGCGCGACCGGGTGCCGTCGACCTCGTGCCGCACCTGCTCCACGTCGATGCCACGGGCGGCGCGGTGCGCACGCTCGCGCCGGCGGAGATCGCGGCACGCGGCCGCGTGACCGGCGAGGCGCTCGACGACACGGCACTCGGCCGACAGGTCGGCACGATCATGACGGCGCTGCGCCGTGCCCCCGAGCGCCGCGTACTCCTGCACGCGCACGGCGGCGTGACGTCGCACCGCGCGGCGCGGGCGCTCGCGCAGCGGCTCGCGCCGCGCGTCATCGCGGCGGGATATCACCCGGTCTTCATCAGCTGGGACGCCTCGCTCTGGTCGGCCACCGGCGAGCACCTCGTCGCGCGTCGCGCCGGCGAGGACATGGGTCCGGTGCTCGGCACGCTCACCGTGCCGCTCGTGTACGTCGGCGACCTCGCGCGCTCCATCGGCCGCGCCCCCTCGTCGTGGGCGCACCAGCTCCTCGACTACTGCCGCGCCATCCATCGCCGCCTGCGTGACGATGCGCACGGGCGACTCCCCGGCATGGAGCGCTGTCCGCTCCCCGGCGTCGATCGCGCACGCCGGCGTGCCCTCGCGATCGAGCGCGCGCGGCTCGACGACACGTCGGCGATCGCGCGCGACGCGCTGCAGCTCGCGGTCGGCGCGCATCACGTGCCGTGGCATCGCGATGCCGCGCGCGTCGCGATCGGCGTGGTGACGGCGCTCCCCAAGCTGGTGACGGCGCCGTTCATGGAGGGCTTCGGTGCCGGGCCGTTCCACGCGCTCGAACGCCGCGCCGTGGCGGGCTTCCTGGACAGCATCCCGGCGCTCGCCGGGCAGCACACCGGCACATCGGGCGGCGCGCGGCGCGGCGCGATCGCGGTGCTCCTCGACTCGCTCGCCGCGCTGCTGCGCGCCGACTGTCCCGATCGCGCCTCCACCGTCGGCTGCACGCGTCGCGTGACGATGGCCGGCTTCAGCATGGGGACGCTCGTGATCGACCGCGCACTCACCACGCATCCCACGCTGCCTGTCGATCGCATCATCCACATGGCGGCGGCGGCGCCGGTGCACGACGTGGCGGCGCACGTGGTCCCCGCGCTCCTGCGCGACACGTCGGTGCGCTACTACGGCGCGATGGTGCATCCCTACGTCGAATCGGGGGAGCGTCGCGCGCTCGACCTCGTGCCGCGCGGGACGCTGCTCACCGTCACCGATCAGGCGTGGGCCGAGGCCATGTCGCCACGCGACGGGACGGCAGGGCGATGGGTGAACGCCGTCGTCACCACCGATGTCTTTCCGGCGGCGGTGCGCGCGCGCGTCCGGCTCAAGGCGTTCGGCGTGCGCGATCCGCGGGCGACGCGTTCCTGTTCGGCGGGATCACGCGCCACGATGCGTTCGAGGATCCGCGCTTCGCCTTCTGGGACGAGCGCACGTGGGCGATGCCGGGCGCGGGCGGTGTGGAGGGAACCCCCGCGACCGCGCCGGCTCGTCGCTGAGCCGGCGCGGTCGCATGCGCCACGGCGCGCATCCGCCTCCCCGAGCGCCGGTGTGAGGCGCGTGACGGCTCAGGCGCGCAGCGGCTGCCGGCGTCCGAGCGCGGCCGGCCCGCGGTAGCGCCCGGATGCGATCGCCAGCGCCACCAGCGTGAGCGCGTACGGGAGCGCGAGGAAGAGCTGGTACGGGAGCGTCGACCCGGCCGACTGCAGCGTGTACTGCAGCGCACTGGCGGCCCCGAAGACGAGCGCGGCGAGCGCCGCCCCGCCCGGATGCCAGCGGCCGAGGGCGACGATGGCGATCGCGACGAAGCCGCGTCCGGCCGACATCGCCTCGGTGAAGGTGCCCACCTGCGCGAGGACGAGCGTTCCGCCGGCAAGGCCAGCGCCGAGCCCCCCCGCGAGCAGGCCGGCCCACTGCTGTCGCGCCGGGGCGAGTCCGGCGGCGCGGACCGCGTCGGGGTTCTCGCCGGTGGCGCGGAGCGCGAGGCCGCCGTGGGTGCGGAAGAGCCACCACCAGGCGATGCCGATCGCGGCGTACGCGAGATAGGTCGGGAGCGGTTGGCGGAAGAGCGCGCTCCCGATGATCGGGAGCTGCGCCAGTCCCGGGATCGCGACCGGTGCCAGCGTCGGGAGCTCGAGCCCGGGCCCGCGCTCGCCGAACAGCACGCGGTTGAGTGCGCCGGTGAGGCCGAGCCCGAGGAGCGTGATGGCGGTGCCGGCGATGATCTGGTCGGCGCGGATGGTGAGCGAGACGAGGCCGAAGACGACGGCCATC
>JALOPO010000171.1 GCA_025453855.1 Gemmatimonadaceae bacterium | reverse complement strand
GGGCATCGCCCGCGAGCAGAACCTCGCGCGCCTCGGCCAGCGCGTCGAGGTGCTCTACGAAAAGCTCGCGCGCCGCGGTGAACTGGTGCAGGGGCGCACGCGCGACTTCCGCACCGTGCTCGTCCCGGGCGACGCGTCGCTGGTGGGGACGTATGCGACCGTCACGCTGACCGGGACGACGGGGGCGACGTTCACGGGGACACCGGTGGCGGAGCGGGCCACGCTGCCGATGGCGAGCTGACCCCTGCGCGATCAGCGGCCCCCGACGATGGGGTCGTCGCAACGGTACGCGGCTACCGTTCCGTTGTCGTTCTGTGCGATGACGGTGTTCTCGAACTTCGCGAACGGCGTTTCGACCGCGTGGTGGCTCGCGAATCCGTCCAGGTCCCTCGGCGCACGTCCCAAGCGAGCGAGCGTTCTCCGGTCGAGCGGCACCACGTCCTCGGTGCTCGTGCTCGCCAGCACGTAGGCCGCGCAGACGGCGACCTGACTGACCGGTGCCGTGAGGCGCGCCGGCGATCTGGCCTCCACGCGTCCTGTCGGCGCGTGAACGCGATACACCCGGTTGTCACTTCCGCCGAGCCAGAGTGTGTCGCCACGAAGGACCGGACGGCTCGTCGGCCCGACGAAAGGGAGTTCGGTGCGTACGGTCCATGCGCGCGTCCCGTCCCGCGTCCGCCAGGCGATCCACCCACCTTCCTCGCCGGATGACGGAAAGATCAGCAGGCTGTCCGCGAGCACGGCGTCGAAGCTGATGTGGAGCGAATCCGAGGGGTCCTGCGACGTAGCGACGATCCGCCGGGCAGCGAGGTCCACTGTCCGGAGCCGGCTGATCTGCCACCGCGGTCCGCGCGGACTGTCCTCCGTCGTGAGCAGAAACACCGTATCCCCGCGCACGGCGCGGGCGCGCACGCCTTCACCGGCGGACAGCGCAGCCGCGACGAACGTGTCCTCGCCGACGAAGCGTCCATCGCGGTCGAAACGCAGGATCGTCCCCTTCCGGCGGATGACGGCGATGCCTCCGCCGGCGATCGGGATCGGCGCAAACGCGCGGTCGGCACCGTCGCCCTGCCAGGTGACGGTGATCTTGCCGCTGTCCGTTTCGATCCGTGCGGCGCCGGTCTCGCCGACGACGGTGAGCCCGCGCGTTCCGTCCGCGACGAGCCCGTGCGACCTCGCGAGAAACGGAAGACGACGCCTCCAGCGCAGCCTCCCCGTGCGCGCATCGAAGACGAAGATCGACTCGGCCGCGGTGAGCACGACGGTGCTGTCGGCCAGGACGACCGGGGCGCCGTGAAACTGCAGCGAGCCGAAGCCGATGTGACTGGCGACCTGCCCGCGCCACAGGGTGAGCCGGCGTTCGCCGTCCCCCGATGCGACGGGGCTGGCGCACCCAGTCGAAAGCCACGCCAGCGCGATGAGGCTCGCACGTGCACGGCACAGCGCGAGTGCTCGAACGGTCGAGGTCATGGCGCCAGAACCGAGAGCTGAATGTCCAGCTGACGCCTTACCAAGTCGCTCCGAGTCGACCCCACGTGCGAATCCGCCCCGGTGATCAGGACGTTGCGCTCCGCCCCATGCCACGTTTGCGACCAGACCGGTACCACTCCGTCGCCCGGCTGATGATCCACGAACAGGAAGCGCCAGAGCCCGTCCACCGCGTACATGAAGCCCACGCGCACGGCGTCGGAGATCGCGGTCTGGGTGAAGCCGGCCGTGAATGCCATCGTCGCCGGGTGGAATGCGGACGCGATCGACAGCGCCGTCATGACTACCGCCCGGATGCTCAGTCGCCGGACGGTGCGCCGCGTCGCGTCGACGCACCGCCGCCCGCCCGGCGCCCATTCGAGATCGTTGCCGCGCTTGTCACACAGGACTCGTACGCTCTGCCATTCGGCATGGACCTGGCTGCGGATCGCGACGCGACGGAAGCGTTGCTCGTTGCGTGTCGCCGCCGCCGTGAGGAACGTGCTCCCGGGCGCCATCTGCGGGTAAACCGGCCCGTTGATCGTGTTCAGAGCGCGCACGAGCGGGCTGTTCGGCTCCGCGAGCGCGGCAGCCTGCATGAAGCCGAGCGAGCCGTCGGAGTAGATACGCTGGGAGAGCTGACGAATCGGGTTGCCGATGAGCTGCATCGGTTGCATGAATTTGCCGACGAATGGTGCGCCGGCGAGCGGCGAGCCTATCGCAATGACCCCGCGAACCAGTCCCTCGCGCCCTGTCTGAGCGAGGTGACGGCTCAGCACCCCGCCATTCGAGTGGCCCACGAGCAACCAGCCCCCGGCTGGCTCGATCCCATCGAGTTGGCGCGCCAACGAGTCTGCCTGCGTCTCGTAAGTGCTCACGGACGCCGTGTTCGACACGACGACCGCCCCCCCGGCGTAATGACTGCTCATGGCGGGCGCCATCTGCATCCAGGTGCACGCGTCGCTGAACAATCCATGCTGGAAGGCGACGCGGCGCGGTCCGCTCCCGAGGAGCCGCGACTGCGCCGCCGCGAATGTCGCCGGCGTGCAGCCCGCACGCTCCTCAGCCGTCTGCCCGAATGCTGGCGGTACGGGAACGAATCGACCGCGTGGGAACGGATTGAAGGGCACTGGGGCCGTCGGCTGGATCGGGAAGCTGCTCGACATCGCGCGCCACGCGCCGTCGACCCGCGCGAGTACATCGGGCCGCTCGACCCGCTGCGGCGTCGACCGCCGCGCCGCGCGTAGGCTGTCACGTGACACCACACGGTGCACGCGCATCCGCGACACGCGCATACGCATCTCCATCGCAAGCTGCGAGCGCGGCGCTGCGGCGAGCATCCCGGTGCCGGCATCGAGGTCGGCATGCGTGACGATCTCGTCGAGCGCCCAGCCGTCGCCGACACGTGTGTAGCGCATCCGGAGCGGCGACACGCCACCGGGCGCCTGCGCCCCCTCGGCGATCGACAATTCCAGCCGACGGTCCGCAGTCATGCGCGCCGTGAATGCGCGTCCCAGTGAGATGGATGCAAGCCGACCGGTTACCAGTGCGTCTGCGGCGACCGATAGGCTGGGTCCGCTCCCGCCGCCGGGCACGAAGGCGTCGAGGAGCGATGGGTACTCGTCGAGGTTCGGCAGCTCGGCCAAGGGATTGGGCTCGAGCGCGTCGAGATCGGCCGCCAGTGAGGGACTCGGTGCCTCGCCGAGCCGTTCGACGAACTCTGTTGCCGTCTCCCCCGTCAGCCGCAGTTTACTCGCCGTCGTCTCCGGGTCGGGCGCGGTGGGATAGAGATCCTGCACCACGGTGCGCCCGCCCCAGGGGGAGTACCCGACCTCCATGCGCAACGGCACGGGATCCGAACGGAGCGTCACGCTGTCCTCCGGCGGGCGGGTCGGGTCCATCACGTTGCCCGGTATCGTCGTCACGAACTCACGAGTCGCCTCGAGCGTGACGTAGCTGTCTGCGGGGTTGATGCCGCCCCCGATGGGCGCGCCCGGATCGCAGTTGCTCCGCAGCGACATCATCTCCGGCAGACCACCACCGCACGGAATGACCGTGAGGTTCGGGCTGTCGGCCTCTGACGGACGGACCGGGTCATCGGTGCACGCGCCGGCAAGCAGCGCCAGAGCGATCAGGCGTCGTCCTTGTCCTCGTCGCGGCTGATGCGAGCTGCCAGCAGCGGGGGGGGGGGGGACAGGCGAGAGTGCATGGGCCTCCTCCGAACGATGGGTTGTTGACCGATCGTGCGCAGCCGCGCGACGAGCAACGAGACGCGGGCTGTGCCTCGCGATAGATCGAGAATGTGGTCGCAGCCCGCAAGGTGAGGACGATCGCTGCGCTGACCTCGCGGTGTCGCGATCGATCCCGCCATGCACGAAAAAGCTTCTCACGGGTCACGAAATGGTGTCGCCGGATCGCGCGCGCGGCTGGTGCACCGCCATGGCCGCGCTCGATCGTGCATCATGCCGCTCGTCGTCCTCGCGGTCATCGTCTCGCTCACGGGCCACGCCGTCGGCGCCGCCGCCTCCGGGTGGGCGCTCGCACTCGCCGCCTGCGCCGGCGCCTGCGCGCTGGCCCGCGTGCGAGCACTCGGCCTCCTCGTCGCGCTCCTCGTACTCGGTCTCGCCGGCGCGGGGCGCGCGTCGGCCGCGCGCTGGCGCGACGCGGCGTGCACCACCGCCATGCTCGAGCGCGCCCGCACCGATTCGCTGATCGTCGTCCCCGACGTCGACGCAGCCGCCGGTGACCGGGTCCCGGGGCGCGCCCGCCTGCCGTGGTGCGCGCTCGCCGTCGGGATCCGCGCCCGCGGCGCGCTCGTCGGCGGCACGGCCTATCGCGTCGCACTCGCCCCGCGCATGGGGACGCGCCGCCCCATCGTCGAACTCCGCGGCACGCCGGCCCCCGACGCACGCACGAGCGTCCTCGCCCGCTGGCGCGCGGCCGCCGCGCGCCGCATCTCCGCGCGCTTCGGCCCCGATGCCCCCCTCGTCAACGCGCTCGTCGTCGCCGACGTCCACGAGCTCGACGACGCCATCCGCACCCGCTGGGCGCGCGCCGGGATCGTCCACGCGCTCTCGGTCTCCGGCCTCCACGTCGGCATCGTCGCCGGCGTCCTCGCCCTCGTCGCGCAGGCCGCCGGCGCCGCCCCCGGCCGGGCGGCCGCGCTCTCGTTCGTCGGGGTCGGCGCCTACGTGCTCGTCATCGGGGCGTGCGCGCCCGCCGTGCGCTCGGCCGTGATGTTCGGCGCGGTCGCCGCAGCACGCGCCCGCCAGCGCCCCGTCTCGCCGTGGGCGGCCCTCGCCCTCGGCGCCTGGATCCCGGTCCTCGTCGATCCCGCCGTCCCGCTCGACCTCGGCTGGCAGCTCTCCGTCGGTGGCATCGCCGCGCTCGAGGGGGCGGGGCGGCTCTGCCGCACCCTCGGCCTCGAGGGGAGCGG
>JALOPO010000170.1 GCA_025453855.1 Gemmatimonadaceae bacterium | reverse complement strand
CGCGCAGCGTGGCGCGCAGCGCGAAGGCGCGTGGCAGCTGCTCGCCCGCCGCGAGCACCGCATGCCAGGCGGCATTGATGTCCTCGCGCGTGATCAGGCAGTCCTGGAGGGCGAAGACCTCGTCGGGCTGGTTGAGCACGTGCAGGCCGGCGAGCCACCCGCCCGGTCGCAGGCGATCACGTCGCAACGCGAGCGTGAGGCTGTTGCGGTAGCGCAGCGGGGCGGGGCTCGGCGTGACCGGCACCTCGTCGACGGCGCGCTGCGCCATGCGGCGCAGCGCATCGCGCACGATGCGCCCCTTCTCGCGGAGCTGCGCCTCGTAGGAGAGCGCCTGCACCTGGCAGCCGCCGCAGCGATCGCGCTCGTAGTGCGGGCACGGGGGCGGCACGCGGTCGGGCGACGGCACGACCACGCGCTGCAGCGTGCCGCGCGCGAGCCGCTTGTGCCGCTCGAGCGTGACGAGCACCTCGTCGCCGGGCATCGCGCGGGGGACGAAGACGACGAGCCCCTCGTGACGGCCGACGCCATCGCCCCCGGCCGCGAGGGCGTCGATGTGCAGCGTGGTCGGGGTGCTCATGCGCCGCGCATCGCGTCACGCCGCGCGGCGATGCGCCAGGCATCGGCCGACGAGATCGCGGCCGGGGCGACCGTCGACGCCACCGACGGCGTGCCACGATCGCGCTCGGCGATCAGCGCCGCGGCGATCACCGCCGCCCGCACGCCGCTGTACGGCGGCCGTGCCGCGAGCAGCGACGGCAGCCGCGCCTCGAGCCACTGGATCGAGATGTCGCCGCGCCGGAACTCCTCGTCCTCGAGCACGCGCAGGTGGAAGTCGCGCGTCGTCTCGATCCCCTCGATCTCCAGCTCGCGCAGCGCGCGGTGCATGCGCGCCACCGCCAGCTCGCGCGTCGGGGCGTGCACGATGAGCTTGGCGAGCATCGGGTCGTAGTAGAGCGAGATCTCGCTCCCCTGCTCGATCCCGCCGTCCCAGCGCACCCCGGGCCCGCTCGGCAGCCGCAGCCAGCCGATCGTCCCGGTGCTCGGCAGGAAGCCCTGCGCGAAGTCCTCGCTCGTGATGCGGCACTCCATCGCCCAGCCGCGCGGCGCGATGTCGCCCTGCGCGAACGGCAGCGGCTCGCCGGCCGCGATGCGCAGCTGCCACTGCACCAGGTCGATGCCGGTGACGAGCTCCGTCACCGGATGCTCGACCTGGATGCGCGTGTTCATCTCGAGGAAGTAGTAGGCCCCGTCGCGATCGAGGAGGAACTCGCACGTCCCGGCATTCTCGTAGCCGGCCGCGCGCGCCGCATCCACCGCGGTCGCGCCCATGCGCGCGCGCAGCGCGGCGTCGACCGCCACGCTCGGCGCCTCCTCGATCATCTTCTGGTGACGGCGCTGCACCGAGCATTCGCGCTCCCCGAGGTGCAGCATCGTGCCGTGCCGGTCGCCGAGCACCTGGATCTCCACGTGCCGCGGCCCCTCGATGTACTTCTCGACGTAGACCGAGTCGTCGCCGAACGCCTTGCGGGACTCGCCCTGCGCCGACTCGAGCGCCGACGCCATCTCGGCGTCGCTGCGCACGACACGCATCCCCTTGCCGCCACCGCCGGCCGACGCCTTGAGGAGCACCGGGTAGCCGTAGCGCGCCGCGAGGGCACGCGCCTCGTCGGCGTCGCGCAGCGGCTGCGCGGTGCCGGGCACCACGGGGACGCCCGCATCGACCATGAGCTGGCGCGCGGCGGTCTTGCTCCCCATCGCCTCGATCGCCTCGGCCGGCGGGCCGATGAAGACGAGCCCCGCCTCGCGCACCGCGCGCGCGAACCACGCGCGCTCGCTCAGGAACCCGTAGCCCGGGTGGATCGCCTGCGCGCCGGTGACCAGCGCGGCCTCGATGATGCGCTCGCCGACGAGGTAGCTCTCGGCCGAGGGCGCGGGGCCGATGGCGATCGCCTCGTCGGCCTCGCGCACGTGCGGCGCCTGGGCATCGGCCTCGCTGTGCACGGCCACGGCCTCGACGCCGAGCTCGTGGCAGGCGCGGATCACGCGCAACGCGATCTCGCCGCGGTTGGCGATCAGGATCTTGTCGAACATGGGGCTCCGGGGAGTGGCGCGCACCGGGGGAGTGTCGCGGACCCGCGCAACTTAGTGACGGCGCATGGCGCACGATGACGTCACGCGCGACGCGCACGCACAGCCGTGGCGACCGCGCGCCGGCGCCCGACGCAGCGCGGCCGGCCGCCCCCGTGCTGGGAGCGACCGGCCGCGGCCACCGTGACGAGCGCGCGTCGATCAGGCCGCGCGGCGGCGGCGCGCGGCGAGCACGAGGAGCGCGAGGCCGGTGCCCATCATCGCGTAGGTCGAGGGCTCCGGGACGGGACGGAAGGCGAGGAGCTCCTGCACCCCCACGTGGTCGTTGCCCACGGCGCTCACCTGCGTGATCACGTACCAGCCCGTCGCATTGAAGTTCGCGTTGCCGAAGAGCGCGTGGTTGAACGGCGCCTCGGCGTTCTGCCAGATCTGGTCCTGCAGCGTCGCGCGGAACGCGGCCGAGGCGGTCGGCAGCTGCGCGGCGAGCGAGGCGTTGCTGCGGTAGATGGCGAGTGCGTTGGCGGTCAGCGGCTGGATGCCCGCCAGCGACGGGTTGTTGTCGCCGCCGAGACGGGTACGCGTGACGTCGCCGCCCCAGAGCGGCGTGATCCAGGCGGCGAAGGCCGAGCCGCCGAGCGTGATGCTGTTGTTCTTGTCGGTGCAGAAGATCTGGAACGGCCCCGAGCCCGGGAGCGTGGCCCCGGTGATGGTCGCCGAACCGATGTAGCCGCCCGCGCCGATGCCGGTGATGGCGGTGAAGGTGCCGCTGGTCTGCACCGTGCCCGAGACGGGTGACTGGGCGCGGAGCGAGGTCGCTGCGACGGTCGCGACGGTGAGCGTGAGGGCGAGAAGACGGCGGAGCATGGTGACGGAGCGTCGAGGGGATCGAAGCGGTCGGGAGCGACCGGGCTCGACCAGAGCCATGGCAGGTCCGGGACCATATTGCTCAGTCCGGCGGCGATCACTCCCATTGATCCGTGACGGCGCGGCAAGTCGTTGCCCTGCAACACGATGAACCCCTGCATCACATCCGGCCGCGAGCTGGAAGTGATGCAGGGGGCGATCAGATAGCGAACCCGACCGTAGCGCGACCGCTACAGGGCGGCGTCAGGGCTGCGAACGCTGTGGCGCGCGTGCTACAGTCGAGCACGCCGCTGTCCGGCCGTCAGAGCGGGATGTTGCCGTGCTTGCGCGGCGGGTTGCGGTCCCGCTTGGTCACCAGCGCGTCCAGCGCAGCGATGAGGCGCGGGCGCGTCTCGCGCGGATCGATCACGTCGTCCAGGTAGCCGCGCGCCGCCGCGAGGTACGGATGGGCGAAGTGCTCGCGGTACTCCGCCTCCTTGGCGGTGAGCGCCGCCTCGGGATCGGCGGCGGCGGCGATCTCGTGCTTGTAGATGATCTCCACCGCTCCCTTGGGCCCCATCACCGCGATCTCGGCCGTGGGCCAGGCGACGTTGTAGTCGCCGCGGATGTGCTTGGAGCTCATCACGTCGTAGGCGCCGCCGTACGCCTTGCGGGTGATGACCGTCAGCTTGGGGACGGTGGCCTCGCAGAAGGCGTAGAGGAGCTTGGCCCCGTGCCGGATGATGCCGCCGTGCTCCTGCGCCACACCGGGGAGGAAGCCCGGCACGTCCTCGAAGGTCACGATCGGGATGTTGAAGCAGTCACAGAAGCGGACGAAGCGCGCCGCCTTCATGCTCGCCGCGATGTCGAGCACGCCGGCCAGCACCGCCGGCTGGTTGGCGACGATGCCGATGCTGTGCCCGCCGAGATGCGCGAAGCCGCAGAGGATGTTCTGCGCGTAGTCGGCATGCACCTCGTAGAACGCGCCGTCGTCGACGACGTGCCGGATCACCTCGTGCATGTCGTACGGCTTGTTCGCGTTCGCCGGCACGACGTCGAGCAGCGCCTCGTCGCGGCGGTCGCGCGGATCTGTGCCGGCGCCACGCGGCGCGTCGGCGAGGTTGTTCGAGGGGACGTAGCGGAAGAGTTCGCGGATGCGTGCGAGGCAGGTGAGCTCGGAGTCGCAGGCGAAGTGCGCCACCCCGGAGGTCGAGGCGTGCGTGTCGGCGCCGCCCAGCTGCTCCATCGTCACGTCCTCGTGCGTGACGGTCTTCACCACGTTGGGCCCGGTGACGAACATGTAGCTCGTCCCCTTCACCATGTAGATGAAGTCGGTGATGGCCGGCGAGTAGACCGCACCGCCCGCACAGGGACCGAGGATCGCGCTGATCTGCGGGACCACGCCGGAGGCGAGCGTGTTGCGCAGGAAGATGTCGGCGTAGCCGCCCAGCGAGACCACGCCCTCCTGGATGCGCGCGCCGCCCGAGTCGTTGAGCCCGATCACCGGTGCGCCGTTGCGCACCGCGAGATCCATGATCTTGCAGATCTTCTGCGCGTGCGCCTCGGAGAGCGAGCCGCCGAAGACGGTGAAGTCCTGCGAGAAGACGTAGACCAGCCGCCCCTCGATGCGCCCGTGACCGGTGACGACGCCGTCGCCGTACACGGGATGGTCGCCGTTCTCGGTCGCGCGCGCGGTGACGAAGCGATCGAGCTCGACGAAGCTCCCGTCGTCGAGCAGGACGTCGAGGCGCTCGCGCGCCGAGAGCTTCCCCTTCCTGTGCTGGGCGGCGAGGCGCTGGCAAGCTAACGGCCCCGACGCGCAGGCGACCAGCCGCCGCGGCAGGCGCCGCGATCGTCGCCGTGCCGTGACCGAGCGTCCCGTCAGCGCGGCGCGCGGCCGGCGCCGCCGTCGGTCTCGGTGCGATCCTCCACCGACGCCGGTGCCGCGTCGCCGAGCAGCGATGCGGGGCGGAGGGCACCCGCGCCGAAGCGGCCGCGCACACGGTCGAGCGCGGCAGCGAGCGCGCGGTCGCGGTCGGTCTCCTGCACCGGGTCGCCGCCGTCGGCCAGCAGCGCGAGCTGCTCCGGGACGTCCCCGTCGTCGAGCGACGAGAGCGCGACGCCGAGCAGGCGCACGGGGCGGCGCCGCACGCCGCGCAGCCGCGCGAGCAGCGCGCGCGCCGCCGCGAGGATCGGGCGCTCGGTGGACACCGGCTCGGCGAGCGTGCGCGCGGCGAGCCGCGTGCTGAAGTCGTTCTCGCGCAGCTTCACCGTGACCGTGCGTGCACGCAGGCCGTCGCCGCGCAGGTCGCCGACGACGCGCACCACGAGGCGCTGCAGCTCGACGGCGAGCGCCTCGTCGTCGGCGATGTCGCGATCGAAGGTATCCTCGCGACTGACCGACTTCTGTCGCTCGTGCGGCGACACCGCGCTGTCGTCGATGCCGCGCGCCTTGCGATCGAGCCAGCGCGCGAAATCGCGACCGAGGTAGCGTTCGATCGTCGCCGGGTCGGCATCGAGCACGTCGGGGACACGCACGAGGCCCAGGCGCCGCAGCTTCTCCTGCGCACGCGGCCCGATGCCGGGGATCTCGGCCAGCGGCTGCGTGCGCATGAAGCGCTCCTCGCCGCCCGCGGGGACGATGTGCACGCCATCGGCGCCCGCGTTCGGCTTGGCGGCACCGGCGGCGATCTTCGCGATCAGTCGCGAGGTGCCGCCGCCGATCGAGACCGACAGCCCGGTGTCGGCGATGACGGCCGCGCGCATGCGATGCGCCGTGGCGGCGAGCGTCTCGCCACGGTAGAGCGCCTCGGTCCCGGTGAGGTCGCAGTAGAACTCGTCGATGCTCGCGGCCACGACCACCGGCGTGAACCGCTCCAGCGCGGCACGAATGGCGCGACTCGCCTCGCTGCACGCGCGCCGCGGCACCGGCACGGCCATCGCCTGCGGGCAGAGGCGGAGCGCCTGCGTGATGCTCATCCCGCTGCGCACGCCGAAGGCGCGCGCCGCGTAGCTCGCCGAGCAGACCACACCGCGACTCCCCGGGCGCCCGCCCACGATCAGCAGTTCCGCGCGCCCCGCCCCGTCGGGATCGACCTGCCGCGCGACGGCGACGAAGAAGGCGTCGGCGTCGGCGAGGAGGATGCGGCGGTCGGGCGACGCGTGCATCCGCGAAGACTAACGGTGCGCGGCGCCGAGGCGTCCGCGCACCGCCGGCCTTCCCGCCCGCCGCGTGCGTCAGCCGACGCGACGCAGTCGCGTGCGCGAGAGGGGCTTCGCCGGCGCGTCGCTCCGCTCGCCGACCTCGAAGACCCCGACCGCGGCCGTCAGCGCCCCCGCCTCGCCGACGAGCGCGTCGGCCGCCTGCGCGGTCTCGCGTGCGGCGGTGGCGGTACGTTCGGTCCCCTCGCACAGGCGGTCGACGGCGATGGCCACCGAGCGCACCCCGTCGGCGCCCTGCGCGCTCTCGTCGACGATCGCGCGCATGCGACCGCGTGCCTCGTCGGCACGGGAGGCGATGGTCGCGAAGAGCTGCACGACCTGCGCGCTGAGCGCCGATGCATCGTGCGCGCGCGTCACCGCCCCCTCGACGAGCGCGGCGGTCTCGCGCGCCGCGGTGGCGCTGCGGCCGGCCAGCGCGCGCACCTCGTCGGCGACCACGCTGAAGCTCCGCCCCGCCTCGCCCGCGCGCGCCGCCTCGAT
>JALOPO010000169.1 GCA_025453855.1 Gemmatimonadaceae bacterium | reverse complement strand
ACGCGCGATACGCTCGCGGCACCGTCGCCGGACGCATGGCAGAAGCCGCGCAGGGATTCGCGAACCGGATAGCGACGAAGCGCGACGTGTCGTGCAGGGACCAAAGCTCGTCCGCTGGATCACGCTTCCAGCCGCGCGGCCAGCGCACCGTGAGGTGACCGCCAAGGTCGAAGAACATCTCGGTGCGACTGGTCGGCAAATGAATCGCGACTGCGTCCAGCAGCTCGCCGCATAATCTTGCAACGGCCATGTCAAGCCGTCGTCCAGAGTCGGTATCTCGTACGGCGAGCCCGTCTGCGAGTTCAAGACGCCAGCGACCCGGATACTCGACAAACCAGTGCGTGCCGCGAAGGTATACGGCTCGACGCGCGAACATGGCGCGGACGCGCGCAGACCGTGCTTTGCTCTGAAAGGGGTGGCGGAGCTCCATCCGCGGTTCACCAAAGTTCATGTCGAGGCCAACCTGCCGGTCCCATCGTACCTGCCAGCACGGAAGTCCGAGGGCGCTGCGGATGATGTGGATTGCTGAGGCGCGCAAAGCTGGAATCTCGGTTGCTGTCTAACGCCCCAAGGGTAGGCTGCGGGCGGCACCAACAAGGGCTTCCCGCCTGCCACGATCTCCGGTGCCGCCCGTCTGCCTGAACCCGACGTTAGGCGGACAAAGTGCGACGCGCCCTCCAGACCAGAGCGAGCATGGCTGGCACCACCAAATTCACCTGCGCTTCGGGTGCCGGTGAACTGGGAAGACCGGCACCGATGCGGAACCCGACCTCTAGGCTCACGACCTCCGAAGTGACCAGGGGACCGGCAAAGGGACCGAGCTGAACCCGCCATCCCCACCCGGGGAGAGCGACGGCGACGGCCTGCATCAGCAGAAGTACGCTCACGCCATGCCGTCCCCGCGGATCACCCCGCCATACCAGGAGTGCTGTTCCGAAGGCGAGCGCAACGATGATGCCTACAAGCAGCAACTCCGCTCTACCGGGCTGATGCGCGACGAACCACGCAAGCCCCGTGATGACGAGGAGGACCGTCGCCGCAGCGACGTGCCATGCGGCGAGGCCCCGAAGCACGCGCCGCTCCCGCGCAAGGCGCGCGCTCGTCCTGGCCGTTGTCACTTGCGGATCGATGTCCGCTGCTGTGGGAGCCGCGACGAAGGCAACAAGCTCACACGTCGAGCAGCGCTCGGCGAGCAGCGCGAACGGTGGCGCAACGAATGGCGACGCGCATCGGGGGCACTTCACGCGGAGGAGGCGCACGAAGGCGATTGCGGGCAGCGCCAGGAACGCGACGGCTCCATACGGCGCGGGAAGGAGCACGGCGCACACGAACCCAAGCGGCACGGAGCCCACGAGACCGATCCGTGCAGCACGGAGGGGGTGCCATTCGAATGGCCGCGGCGCGGCCTCGCTGCCCGTTCTAGAGCTCATGCTTTCACGAGAAAGAGGAGTTCAGCCTAACGCAACAAGGGTAGGCTGCGGGCGGCACCAACCGATAGCCGCCGTGTGCTGCATACTCCGGTGCCGCCCGTCTGCCTGAGCCCGACGTTAGCTGGTGCCGTGCGAGCGAGAGCCGCGAATGCTCGCCGGCGCGGCGCTCACGACCGGCTCAGCGAGTCGAGTAGGGCGTGCTGCCGCAGCACGCCCTCGGTACCGAAGTCGCGTGCGACCACGCGCCCGTGGCGGTCGAGGACCACCACGCCGGGCAACACCCACTCGATGCGATAGCGGTCCCGTTCCGGTGCCGTGGCGGATTGATCGAAATGGGCACGCAGTGCCGAGTCCCCGGCGATGCCGTACGCCAACCCGCTGCGCGTCGAGTCCTCGAAGGCCCGCAACTCCTTCGCCGTGTTGCCGGCGAGGATGATCGTGCGCACGCCCCGCCCGCGCACTGCAGCGTCCACCTGTACAGCGGCGTCGATGGCACTCCGGCCATGGGGGCAGAATGTCGACCAGAAGACCACGAGCGCCGGAGCGCCACGCACGGTTTCGCTCGACACCGGCGCCCCGCCGCCCAAACGGGGGTAGGAGAAGGGCGGCAGCGTAGTTGCCGGGAGCGCCAAGAATGCGGCAATTGGACGACGATCGCGCACCGGCAGAGGACCCGCGGGCGACTGAGCGGGCGCAATGCGCGCGACGAGCAACAGGCCGAAGCACAGAGTGAAGCAACGACGAAGAGACAGCATCGGACACGAGTAGATGTTCGCGACGGCGCCAGCTAACGCCCCAAGGGTAGGCCGCGGGCGGCACCAACCGAAAGCGGCCGCCCGCTGCATACCTCGGTGCCGCCCGTCGGCCTGAGCCCGACGTTAGACCCCTCGGTCCGCTCACTGCCATCGCGAGCGCTGCCGAGATCAGCGCGCGCAGGGCATCTGCGCGATGCACTGGCGAAGTGCTTCGGGACTAACGTCGACTGCGAACCAAGGTGCTTCTTCCTGGTCAGCACTGTTGGCCCACGCCACGGCACAGTGCAAGTAGGCGACCTCTCCAGCCCCCAAGGCGGGCATACGCAGTCGGAGCCCCGCCGCGGTGTACTCCTCAAGCGATACTGCCTCTGGATTCGGAACATCAACGGCCACCCGCCAACTCATCGGGAGTTGGATACCAGCCGCTGCATAGCGTAGCAGCGCTGCGGCGTCCGGCCCCCCAAGCGCAATGGTGAGATTACCCTGCGACCAGGCTACCGCATTTAGATACTGCCCGCTTGATGGCCCACCATGCGGTATCGCTACATCAGTCGTCCAACGAGCCTCAAGCAGGCAGGGGCCGGTCGCCGCCTGCGCACGCAGCTCCCATAGGGCGATGAAAGCGCCGGAAGTACGCATGCCGGCCGGAAGCTCCGGCGCAAACGGTACAATCGTGAGGCGCGCGTGAAGCGGAGGCCGACGCCACGCGTACCACTCGATGCCTGAGATGTCGCGCGTCACCTCGTCACTCGGGCCGTCGAGTGAGACCGGACCCACAGCGAGCACGAACTCGATGCGGCCCATGGGTGTCTCGACGAATGGAGCGGACATGGTGAATACGTGTGTGGGTCTAACGCTCATTAGGCCTCCCACACCCCTCAACGCGGCCTGCACCCGCAGCCTAACACGCAGCGCCGAAACGTGCATGAGAAGTTCGTCATCATTCACCTGGCCCCGCCCCCCGCGTCCGACCCCCACCGCCACCGCCGGCGAGCGAGACCTGCCACCGCGCTCCGCGCGACGACCATTCCGTGGCTCATTGGGCGTATCGGGACCCCACCGATCACCTCCCGATTGCGAGAGACACCCATTCGCCGGCAGCCCCCGCATCCCCGCACCGAACGCGTGCCGCCGTCGACCATGGCGAACCACACGCAGGCGCTGGCAAGAGCCCGCAGCGAAGCCCGCACCGGAACGCGAACCATCGAGTCCGCGTCTACCGATCGACGCCTCCCCGCCCGACGCGAGGCGCCCGCCACGCGCCCGAGTGCTCACGTCGCCAGGGGACACAGGTCGCCCGCGCACGGCACCGTCGACGGCACAGCCCCACCGTGCCGCGCGACTCGTCGTGGCGTGCCCGCGTCGCTGCTGGCGACCGCGCAGGCCGAGCGCCCGCATGCCGCCGCCAATCCGAGCGCCGCGGGCAGCCGACGTGACGTCGGCCACTCGCTCGCTCGGCTCCCGGAACGCGCCGGGATGCGCCGCGTCGCCGACGACCAGCACCGCCGACCACGGACCGCACGCGGTCGCTCGGCCGCACTACCTTTCCCGCATGCCGCCGGAGCGTGCCGACGACCCCCTCTCGCAGATCGCCACCGTCAACCTGACGGTCGCCATGGAGCTGCGCGCCACAGCGTGGAAGCTGGCGGAGGCCGGACTCCGCTCGTTTCGCCCCGATCTCACCGAAGAGGCCGTGCAGGCCGAGGTGCGGGCCCTGTTTCGGCGGGCGACCGGGTAGGCGACGGACGTGGTCGGCGACCTGCTGGCGCGCTTCGCGGCCCCCTTCGAACGGCTCGGCCTTTCGTACATGATCACCGGCGGCGCGGCCGCGATCGTCTACGGCGAGCCGCGTCTCACGAACGATCTCGACCTCGTCGTGGCGATGGCCCCCGCCGATGCCCGCCGCGTCGCCGAGGCGCTCGCGGCGGACGACACCTACGTGCCGCCGGTCGAGGTCCTCGAGATCGAGGCGGCGCGGCGGGTGCACGGCCATTTCAACGTCATCCACGGCCCCTCGTCGCTCCGCGCCGATGTGTATCTCGCCGGCGACGACCCGCTGCACGCGTGGGGGCTGGCCGGGCGACGGCATCTCGTCGTCGACGGCGTGGCCCTCGCGCTCGCCCCGCCCGAGTACGTCATCGTGCGCAAGCTCGAGTACGCGGCGCAGGGCGGCGGCGATCGGCACCTGCGCGACATCCGGCGGATGCTCGAGCGGGCACTCGTGCCGATCGATCGCGCAGCGGTGGAGGCGCGGTGCAGCGGCGGGATGCACGATGCGTGGCAGCGCGCCCAGCGGTGGGCCGAGCCGGCGTAGCGTCGCGCGCGGGCGCCGCGCGGGCGCCGCGCGGCAGCACTCCATCCCGGACAACACGACGACGCAAAACGGCCGCCGCACCCCGTGCGACGGCCGTTCCGTTGTTCATGGAGCGTATCGGGATCGAACCGATGACCTCACGCTTGCAAAGCGCGCGCTCTCCCAGCTGAGCTAACGCCCCTCAGTCCCTGAAATCTAATACCCCCACCCCGCCCCGCCCACCGCCCTCACCGCGCGTCGTACACCCCCGTGCTCAGATACCGGTCCCCCCGGTCGCACACGATGAATACGATCGTCCCCCGTCGACAGATACCGGTCCCCCCGGTCGCACACGATGAAGACGATCGTCGCGTCCTCCACCTCGCGCGCCAACCGCAGCGCGATCGCGCACGCCCCCGCCGCCGACGCGCCGCAGAAGATCCCCTCCTCCCGCGCCAACCGCCGCGCCATCGCCTCCGCCTCGGCCTGGCTCACCTCCTCGATCCGGTCCACCCGCGCCGGATCGTAGATCGCCGGCCGGTAGGCCGGTGCCCACTTCCGGATCCCGGGGATCTGCGACCCGTCCGCGGGCTGCGCCCCCACGATCACCACGCCCGGGTTCCGCTCCTTCAGGTAGCGCCCCGCCCCCATGATCGTGCCGGTCGTCCCCATCGCGCTCACGAAGTGCGTCAGCCGGCCGCCGGTCGCCGTCCACAGCTCGGGGCCGGTCGTCTCGTAGTGCGCCCGCGGATTGTCGGGGTTGGCGAACTGGTCGAGCATCCGCCCCTCGCCCCGCGCCACCATCGCCGCCGCCACGTCGCGCGCATGCTCCATCCCGCCGGCCGACGCCGGCGTCAGGATCAGCTCGGCCCCGTACGCCGTCATCGCCACCCGGCGCTCCGGCGTCGCGTTGTCGGGCATGATCAGCGTCATCCGGTAGCCGGTCATCGCCGCGATCATCGCCAGCGCGATCCCGGTGTTGCCGCTCGTCGCC
>JALOPO010000004.1 GCA_025453855.1 Gemmatimonadaceae bacterium | reverse complement strand
CGGCGGGGGCGGGCCGCGGTGCATGACGATGCCGCTGGCGCGCGACGCGCAGTGAGCCGGTCCCCTCGCGACGGCGAACGCCGCGCGGCCGAGTCGCGCACGCCGGGACTGCGACTGGCGCGCCTCGACGAGGGGCCGGTGCGCGCCGCGCTCGCGCGCCTGGCACTCGGGCCGGCCACAGCGCGTGAGCTCGCGCAGGTGATGCTCGCCGTCGACTCGCCCTCGCACGGCGCGGCCGAGCGGCTGGTGCAGGCGATGCTCGGCGATCGTGCCGACATGCGGCAGGGACCCGACGGACAGTGGCCGGCGCGAGGCCGAGCGGATGCCGCCGGCGCACGCCGGCGTGACGCTCGATGCGCTCAGCTACGCGGTGGTCGACGTGGAGACCACGGGCGGGCGGCCGCAGGTCGGCGACCGCGTCACCGAGATCGCGATCGTCACCGTGCGCGACGGTGCCATCGTCGACGAGTGGGCGACGCTCGTCGACCCGCAGCGCCCGATCCCGCCGATGATCAGCAGCATCACGCGCATCACGAACGGGATGGTGCGCGGCCAGCCGCGCTTCGCCGACATCGCCGACGAGGTGGTGCGCCGCCTCGAGGGGCGCGTCTTCGTGGCGCACAACGCGTCGTTCGACTGGCGCTTCGTCTCGCACGAGGTGAAGCACGCCACCGGCCACGAGCTCGAGGGCGAGCAGCTCTGCACGGTGCGCCTCGCGCGCAAGCTGGTCCCCGAGCTCCCGCGCCGGAACCTCGACTCGGTCGCACGGCACTATCGCGTGGAGATCCCGCCCGAGGTGCGGCATCGTGCCGGCGGCGATGCGCACGCGACGGCGCACGTCCTCCTCGGCCTGCTGCGCGACGCGCGGGCGCGCGACATCACCACCTGGGGCGCCCTCGCCGGCTTCCATCATGGCGGCACGGCGCGACGGCGCCGGACGCTCGGTGCCATGCCGCGGCCGGTGCGCGACGCCGGCGACGCGGCCTGACGGCCCTTCACCTCCGCCACGTCATCGCCCATGTCGTTTCCCGGACCTCTCGTCGAGTCGCGCCACGTCGGGCGCTGGCGCGTGCATGCGATCCAGGCCGGCGGCCAGCAGCTCGATGGGGGCGCGATGTTCGGCGTCGTCCCCAAGGTGCTCTGGTCGCGTCGCCTTCCCGCCGACGAGCGCAATCGCATCCCGATGGGGATGCGCTGCCTGCTCGTGGAGCACCCCGATGGCCTGGTGCTCATCGACAGCGGGGCGGGGGACAAGGAGGATGCGAGGTTCTACGACATCTACGGCATCGAGCAGGAGCCCGAGGGGTGCGAGCCGGGCGAGATCGCGCTCCACGCCGCCCTCCGGACGCTGGGCGTGACGGCGCACGACGTGCGCTGGGTGATCAACACGCATCTCCACTTCGACCACGCCGGCGGCAACACGCGCCGCACACCCGACGGCGCGGCGGCAGCGTTCCCGGCGGCGACCTACGTGGTGCAGCGCGGCGAGTACGAGTACGCGACGCACACCAACGAGCGCACGGCCGCGAGCTACTTCCGCGCCAACTTCGAGCCGATCGCGCGGGCCGAGCGGTGGCGTCTGGTGGAAGGCGAGGTCGAGGTGGTGCCGGGGATCCGCGTGCGCCCCACGCCCGGTCACACGCCGTTCCACCAGTCGGTGCTCCTGCGTGACGGTGGCGAGACGCTCTGCTTCCTGGGCGACGTGGTGCCGACGGCGCACCATCTCCCGCTGCCGTGGATCATGGGCTACGACGTGGAGCCGCTGGTGACGCTGGAGAGCAAGCGGACCCTGCTCGCCGAGGCCGAGGCCGAGCAGTGGACGCTCGTCTTCGAGCACGATGCGCACACCGCGTTCGGCCAGATCCGGCACGACGGGAAGGCGTACACGCTGCGCTGAGGTCGCACGCGCGTCCGGTGTGTCGGGTGGTCGCCTCCCGCGCGTTCGAGCCTGTCGCGGAACTGCTGATGCGCAGCCTCCGAGGGCGGGGGGCTTCCGCAACGCAGAGGGTGCCGTGCGTCGGGAGGATTCGCGCAATGCGTCCGCATGGCCGGTGGGACCGTCGGCTTCGCAAGGTCGCAGAGGGCGCAGGTCAGCTGCCGTGGCGGGCGGGCGCAGCCGCGCGTGCGGGACGATCACAAGGGGCTTTTCTTGCTCCGTGGCGCGGCGAGCTGCGACGTGCACCGCCACCGCTGTCGGCGCCGAGTGTGCAGCCGTTCCTTCGCGACCTTGCGCAGCCGAGGATCCCACCGGCCACCCGGAGAGGCCGCGGGGATCGCCACGATGCACCGAACCCTCTGCGTCACGGAGGCTCTCCGCCCACGGAGGCCGGGCCCCGCCGCCCGCCGCCGCCGCCGAGCGCAGGCAGGGAGTAATGAGCCGGCCGCCGGTTGACTCGCCGCACCCGGGGACCTAGGTTCTCCCGGTCACAACTCGGCCAAGCGGCGTCGGCGGCAGCCGGCGTCCACCCTTCGGCCCCCGCTGGTGCGGGGTGTGCTGCTGGAGTCCAGGTGCTACGGGGCGTCGCCACCCATGGGCGACGCGTCGCGGCGTGGGCTCCGTTCCGGAGGCCGCGCCGTTTGTCGTTCGTCCCCCCTCACGGAGCTTCGTATTCAGGATCCACGGAATCGCGTGCGCGTGAATCGGCAGATCCGCATCTCGCCGGTTCGCGTCATCGCTCCCGACGGCGCGCAGCTCGGCATCATGGAAGTGGACGTCGCGCTCGCCTCTGCAGTGGAGCAGGGCCTCGATCTCGTCGAGGTCGCGCCATTGGCCCGGCCCCCGGTCGTCCGCATCATGGACTACGGGAAGTACAAGTTCGAACAGGCCAAGCAGGCGCGGCAGGCGAAGAAGAAGCAGCACGTCATCCAGCTGAAGGAAGTGAAGTACCGTCCGATGATCGATGACCACGACTTCGAAACGAAGACGCGGCACGCCCGTCGGTTCCTGGAAGAGGGGAACAAGGTCAAGGTGACCCTGATGTTCCGTGGGCGGCAGATCGCGCATCCCGAGCTCGGGAAGCAGGTCGTCGACCGAGTAGCGGCCGAGCTCGCCGACATCGGCAAGGTCGAGAGCGATGCCAAGCTGGAAGGCAAGGCCATGACGATGATCCTGGCGCCGCGCTGAGCGGCGACCAGCGGAGATCCCGATGCCCAAGATGAAGAGTCACAGCGGCGCCGCGAAGCGGTTCCGCGTCACGGCCACCGGCAAGGTGCGCCGCTACAAGGCCAACAAGAGCCACATCCTCACCAAGAAGTCGCCCAAGCGGAAGCGCGGGCTTGGCCGTCCCACCACGCTCCAGCCGGGTGATGCGAAGCGCATGAAGCGCCTCATCCTCGCGCAGGGCAGCTGAGGGTCATCCGACATGCCTCGCGTCAAGTCCAACACGGTCCGTCTGCGCCGCAAGAAGCAGATCATGAAGGCCGCGCGCGGTGCCTTCGGCGCCCGCAGCAAGCTGTGGAAGCCGGCGAAGGAGACCGTCGAGCGCGGCTGGCGCTACGCCTACCGCGACCGCAAGAACCGCAAGCGCGACTTCCGTCGCCTCTGGATCACGCGCATCAACGCCGCCGCGCGCCTGAGCGACATGAGCTACAGCGCCTTCATGGACGGCCTGCACAAGGCCGGCATCGAGATCGATCGCAAGGTGCTCGCCGACCTCGCGGTGAACGATCCGGCGGCGTTCGCGACGCTCGCCGAGCAGGCCCGCGCCGCGCGCACCACGGCGGCCGCGGCCTGACCGCGTCACCGCTTCGCACTCCGCATCCGCGCGGCGGCGGCGCGACCCCACGGTCCGCTGCCGCCGCGCGGTCGTTTCGTCCGCCCTCCCCCTCGCCGACATGACGCTCGACGAGTTCCTCGCCCGCGCCGCGGAGCTGGAACGCGACGGCCTCGCCCGCATCGCCGACGCCCACGACGCCGCGGCGCTCGATGACGCGCGCATCACCCTGCTCGGACGCAAGCAGGGGGCGCTCACCGCGCTCATGAGCGCCCTCCCCACGCTCCCGCCCGAGGCGCGCCGCGACGCCGGTGCCGCCAGCAATCGCGTGAAGGGGGCCCTCGAGCAGGCACTCGACGCACGCCTCGCCGCACTGCGCGCCGCCGCTGCGCCGTCGTGGCGCCCGCTCGACCCCACCATGCCCGCGCGCGCAACCTGGCGGGGCGCGCTCCACCCGGTCACGCTCGTGATCGACGAGATCGCCGCCATCTTCCGCGAACTCGGCTTCACCATCGCCCTCGGCCCCGAGGCCGAGACCGAGTGGTACAACTTCGGCGCGCTGAACTTCCCGCCCGACCACCCGGCGATGGAGCTGCACGACACGCTCTACCTCGGCGACGACACGCTCCTGCGCACGCACACCTCGCCGGTGCAGGTGCGCGCGCTGCAGGCGATCGCGCCCCCGGTGCGCATCCTCGCCCCGGGCACCGTCTACCGCCGCGACTTCTTCGACGCCACCCACGCGCCGGCCTTCGCGCAGGTCGAGGGAATGGCCGTCGACGAGGGCATCTCGTTCGCCGACCTCAAGGCGACGCTCTCCGAGTTCGCGCGCCGCTTCTACGGCCGCACGCGCCGCGTGCGCTTCGGGCCGAGCTACTTCCCGTTCGTCGAACCCGGCGCACAGATGGACGTCGAGGTCGACCTCGGCGACGGCAAGGGGCTGCGCTGGGTGGAGATCCTCGGCTGCGGCCTCATGCACCCGCGCGTGCTCGAGGCGGCGGGGCTCGACAGCGAACGCTACACGGGGTGGGCCTTCGGCATGGGGCCGGCGCGCATCGCCATGTCGCGCCACGGCATCAACGACATCCGCCTCCTCTACGACTCCGACGTGCGCGTGCTCGCGCAGTTCGCGCCGTGATGCACACCACCCTCCTGGCTCGGCGCGGTGCACGCGCTGCGCGCGGTGCCCGATGATCGTCTCGCACCACTGGCTCAAGGCCTTCGTCCCGCACGCACTCTCGGCCGAGCAGGTCGGCGAGCTGCTGAGCCGCCACTGCGTCACGCTCGATGGCCTGCGCGCCACGCGTGCCGACCTCGCCCCGTTCGTGGTGGGGCTCGTCGTCGAACGCGCGCCGCATCCCGACTCCGATCGCCTGAGCATCACCAAGGTGGATGACGGGAGCGGGACGCTCCTCGACGTCGTCTGCGGCGCGCCGAACGTGACCGCGGGCGTCAAGTACCCGTTCATCCGCGTCGGAAGCACGATGCCCGATGGCCTCAGGATCGAGCGCCGCAAGATCCGCGGGCTGGTGAGCAACGGCATGCTCTGCTCGGCGACCGAGCTCCGGCTCGGCTTCGAGAGCGACGGCATCCTCGTCCTCGCCACCGATGCCGCGCCCGGCACGCCGCTCCTCGACGTGCTCGAGGCGGGCGACGTGCAGCTCGACCTCGACGTCCTCCCCAATCGCCCCGACCTGCTCTGTGCGCTGGGCGTCGCGCGCGAGGTGAGCGCGCTCACCGGCGTGCCGCTGCAGATGCCCGACGAACTCCCCCTCCCCGCGCTGCCGCCGACCGTGCGCGGCGAGCGCGAGGCGAGCGCGGATGGCGTGACGATCCGCATCGAGCCCGATGGCGGCTGCCGTCGCTTCGTGGGGATCGTGATCCGTGGCGTGCGCATCGGCGAGGCGCCGGCGTGGCTGCGCACGCGGCTCGAGTCGGTGGGATCGCGCAGCATCAGCAACGTGGTCGACGCCACCAACTATGGCGCGCTGGGCCTCGCGCGCCCGACGCACGCCTTCGACCTCGCCACGCTGCGCGGTGCGACGCTGGTGGTGCGCGGTGCGCGCGCCGGCGAGCGCCTCGTCACGCTCGACGGCGTCGAGCGCGCGCTCGTCGAGGGGGGCATCACCGTCTGCGATGCGGAGCGGCCGGTGGCGATCGCCGGCGTCTTCGGTGGCGCGGAGACCGAGGTCGGCGAGCACACGGTCGACATCCTGCTCGAGGCGGCCGACTGGGAGCCGCGCGCGGTGCGTCGCACGCGTCGTGCCCTCGGCCTGAGCACCGATGCGAGCTACCGGTTCGAGCGCGGTGTGGACGAGGCGTTCACGCCCGAGGGGGCGGCGCGCGTCGCGGGGCTGATCACCGCGCTCGCCGGCGGGACGATCACCGCCGTCATCGAGGTCGGTCGTGCGCCTGCGCCACGCGCCGACGTGGTGCTCCGTCCCGCGCGCCTCGCGCGGCTGCTCGGGCAGGAGGTGGCGCGCGCCGAGATCGTGCATCGCCTGCAGTCGATCGGCTGCGGCGTGCGCGATGGCGAGGGCGAGGCACTCGTCGTCACGCCACCGAGCTGGCGGCACGACCTGGGGCTCGAGGTCGACCTCGTGGAGGAGGTCGCGCGGTTGCGCGGCTTCGACATCCTCCCCGACGCCCTCGCGCCGCAGCGCCCGAGCCGCGCCCCCGACGATCCGCTGGTCGTGATCGGGCGACGCGTGCGCGACGCGTGCGTGAGCGCGGGGCTGCTCGAGACGAAGGCGATGCCGTTCACGTCGCACGGCGACGCGACCACGCCGCGGGTGCGGAATCCGCTGGCCGAGGACGAGCCGTACCTGCGGGCGCGGATCCTCGACACGCTGGCCGGGCGCGCCGAGTACAACCTCGCGCGCATGCAGGGCGACGTGCGCCTCTTCGAGATCGGGCACGTGTTCGGGGCATCGACGGGGCGCCTCCCGCAGGAGGCGCTGCACGCCGGTGCACTGCTCCTGGGTGCGCGGCGTCCCGCGCACTTCACCGAGCCGGAGCCGCCGCCCTTCGATGCGTGGGATGCGAAGGCGCTGGCGGCGTCGATGGCGCGCGCGGCGTGGCCGGGCGAGGCGGTGACGTTCGACCCGGTCGACGAGGGCGACGTGCTCTGGCGCGTGCGTGTCGGCGAGGGCGACGCGGCGCGCGACGTCGGTCACGTGTCGCACGTGCCGCTCGATCGCCCGGTGTGGGCCGCCGAGGCCTTCGGTGTGGAGCTCGTGCTGGGTCGCGTCTCGTCGGACGATGTCGCGCCGCACGGGGCGCACGCGCACGGTGTCGCCGCGCGCGACGAGGCGCGACGGCACCTCCAGCTGCAGGTCCCGCTCACGATGCCGGCCGCCGAGTTCGACCTCGCGCTGCTGGTGCCGGCCGGCGTCACGGCCGCCGCCATCGAGGCGCTCCTGCGGCGCGACGGTGGCGAACTCCTCGAGGCGGTGCGCATCTTCGACGAGTACCGCGGCGACGGCCTGCCGGCCGGGACGCGGAGCCTCGCGTGGCGCCTGCGCTTCCGGCATCCGGAGCGCACGTTGCGCGACAAGGAACTCGAGGGGCGCCGGGCGAAGCTCGTCGCCGCCCTGACCACGGAACTCGGAGTGACGCTGCGTGCCTGAAACCGGAGTGGTGACCGAGAGCGCGGCCACCGTGCTCGAGCTGGTGCGCGCCATCGGCGAGGAGGTGGCGAGCTTCCGGGCGCGGGCGCTGCGCAGCGAGTCGCGGGTCCGCGACCTCGAGGCCGCGGGGGCCGACGACGCGCTCGCGCTCCGGCAGCGCGTGGCCGAGCTCGAGCGCGAGAACGCCGCGTTGCAGTCGCGCCTGGCCGAGGCCAGCACCCGCACCGAGGCCTTGCTGGATCGCGTGCGCTTCACGCGCCAGCAGGAAGAGGCCGGGGAGGCGCGATGACCGAGATGCTCAACCTGGTGAAGGTGCAGGTCGGCGGCGAGGAGGTCACGATCCGCTCCGAGCTCCCCCCCGAGCACGCGCTGGCGGTCGGGGCGCACGTCGACGAGGCGATCCGCCGCATCCGCGAGCAGTCGCCGATGGTGGACGTGGGGAAGGCGGCGATCCTGGCGGCGCTGCAGATCGCCGACGAGCTGCTGCGCGCGCGGCGCGACGCCGAGACCGGACTGGCGCTCCTGCGCGAGTCGCAGGGCGAGCTGAATCGCATGCTCCCCCCGGCGCGCCGTCTCGGCTGATTGACACGTCCGGCGCCGCTCGGTTGCTCGGCCCGGTACGCCCGGGTAGCTTCGCGATGTCCCCCTGATGCGCGTAGGTGCATGTCCGCGCCGGGGTTAGCCGCGTCGCCGGTGCGCCGAACCCTGGGGCGACCCGGACGCGCCTGACACCCGCCGCGGCCCCGTGCCGTGCCGCGCATCGTCGGCGCTTCCGGAACGCGAGTCCGACTCGCGCGGAGACATAGATCGTGAACCCGAATCTGCTGTCGGCCGCGCTCGGCGTGGTCGGATTGATCGTGGCCGTCGCCGCCTTCGTCGGTGGTCGACGTGCCGGCGCGGCGGCCGAACTCGCGCGCCAGCAGGCCGCACGCCAGACCGCCGAGGAGGAGCGGCGTCGCCTGATCGGCGAGGGAGAGCGCGAGGCCGAAGGACTCCGCAAGAGCGCCGTCCTGGCCGGCAAGGAGGAGCTCATGCAGCTCCGCGAGGCGTGGGAGCAGGAGTCGCGCACCCGCAGGGACGGGATCGCCACCGAGGAGAAGCGGCTCGTGGAACGCGAGACCAGCCTCGAGCGCCGGGCCGAACAGCTCGAGGCGCGCGACCGCGAGGTGGCGCGCCGGGCGAGCGAGATGGGGCGGAAGGAGAAGCTCGTCGCCGATCGCACGGCCGAGCTCGACAAGGCGCTGGCGGACGAGCGCGCCCGCCTCGAGGCGCTGGCCGGGCTCACCGCGCACGAGGCCAAGCAGGAGCTCATCCGCCGGCTCGAGGAGGAGGCGCAGGCCGACGCGGCCAATCGCATCCGCGAGATCCGCGAGACGGCGCGCCGCAATGCCGAGCGCGAGGCGAAGAAGATCGTCGCGCTGGCGGTGCAGCGGATCGCGGCCGAGCACACGGCCGAGACGACGGTGGCCGCCGTCGCGCTCCCGAACGACGAGATGAAGGGGCGCATCATCGGGCGCGAGGGGCGGAACATCCGCGCCTTCGAGCTCGCGACGGGCGTCGACGTGATCATCGACGACACGCCCGACACGGTCGTCGTGAGCTGCTTCGATCCGGTGCGGCGCGAGGTCGGCCGCCTGGCGCTCGAGAAGCTGGTGGGCGACGGGCGCATCCATCCCGGGCGCATCGAGGAGGTCGTCGCCAAGAGCCGCAAGGAGGTCGAGACGGCGATCGTCGAGACGGGCGAGCGGGCGGCGTACGAGGTGGGGGTGAACGGGCTGCACCCCGAGCTGGTGAAGCTCATCGGCCGCATGAAGTGGCGCACGAGCTATGGACAGAACATCCTCCAGCATTCGATGGAGGTGGCCTGGCTCGCCGGGATCATGGCGGCCGAGCTCGGGCTCGACGTGGCGCTCGCCAAGCGCGGGGCGCTGCTGCACGACGTGGGGAAGGTGCTCACGCACGAGCACGAGGGGACGCACGTGCAGCTTGGCGTCGAGGTGGCGACGCGCTACGGCGAGCATCCGCTGGTGATCAACGCGATCGCGGCCCATCACGACGACGTGCCGCACGAGAGCGAGGTGAGCGTGCTCGTGCAGGCGGCCGACGCGATCAGCGGCTCGCGCCCCGGCGCGCGGCGCGAGGCGTTCGAGACCTACGTGAAGCGGCTCGAGGGGATCGAGAAGATCGCGAGCAGCTACCGCGGGGTGGAGAAGGTCTTCGCCATCCAGGCCGGGCGCGAGGTGCGCGTCGTCGTCACGCCCGACCAGGTGGATGACGTGCGCATGCAGTCGCTCACGGAGGAGATCGCGCGGCGCATCGAGGCCGAGCTGCAGTATCCGGGACAGATCCGCGTCGTCGCGATCCGCGAGACGCGCGCGGTCGACTACGCACGCTGAGCGGCGGGACATGGCGGCAGAGCTGATGGACGGCGTGGCGGTCGCGCGCGCCGTGCGCGAGGACGTGGCGCGTGGCGTGGCCGATCTCGTGGCGCGCGGCGTCACGCCCGGGCTGGCGGTGGTGCTCGTGGGCGAGGACCCGGCGAGCACCGTCTACGTGCGCAACAAGGGGAAGGCGTGCGAGGAGGCGGGGATGCGGTCGGTGACGATCCGCATGCCGGCCACCACGTCGCAGGGCGAGCTGCTGGCACAGGTCGACGCGCTGAACGCCGATCCCGCGATCCACGGCATCCTCGTGCAGATGCCGCTGCCGCCGCAGTGCTCGGCCGACGAGGTGATCCGCCGCATCGATCCGGCGAAGGACGTCGACGGCTTCCACCCGGTGAACGCGGGGCGGCTCCTGATCGGCGATCCGGACGGCTTCGCGCCCTGCACGCCGGCCGGCGTCATGGAGCTGCTGCGCCGCTACGACGTGCCGACGAAGGGGGCCGAGGTGGTCGTGATCGGCCGGTCGAACATCGTCGGGAAGCCGATGGGCGCGCTCATGATCCAGCCGGGCGTGGATGCGACGGTGACGACCTGCCACAGCCGCACGCGCGATCTCGCCGGGCACGCACGGCGCGCCGACATCCTGGTGGCGGCGATCGGCCGCGCGCGCTTCGTGACCGCCGACATGGTGAAGCCCGGCGCGACGGTGATCGACGTCGGGATCAATCGCGTCGAGGAGCCGCGCAGCAAGACCGGCTACGTGCTCGCGGGTGACGTCGACTTCGCCGCGGTGCGCGAGGTGGCGGGACGGATCACGCCGGTGCCCGGTGGCGTGGGGCCGCTGACGATCGCGATGCTCCTGAAGAACACGCTGCGCGCCGCCTCGCGAGTCGCTCCCTGATGTCGGGGTCGCTGTTCGACGACGCCCCCGGGCTCCCGCGCGCACGCGGCGGTCGACGTCCCGCGCGCGACGACGAGACGCCCGGATCGTCGGCGTCGTCGGCGATGAGCGTGATGACGCTCACGCGTGCCGCGAAGGACGTCATCGAGGGGGCCTTCCCGCCGCTCTGGGTGCGCGGCGAGGTGAGCGACTTCAAGGCGTACCGCAGCGGGCACTGGTACTTCTCGTTGCGCGACGCCGATGCGCGCGTGCGCTGCGTGATGTGGAAGTCGGACGCGGCGCGCGTGCAGGTGATGCCGGAGAACGGGATGCTGGTCACAGCCCAGGGGCAGATGACCGTCTATCCCAACTACGGCGACCTGCAGCTGCGCGTGACGCGACTCGGCGCGGAGGGCGACGGGCTGTGGCGCAAGGCACTCGAGCAGACGATCGCGCGCCTCAAGGCCGACGGCCTGCTCGACCCGGAGCGCAAGCGCCCGCTCCCGCTGCTGCCGCGCTGCGTGGCGGTGATCACGAGTCCCGATGGCGCCGCCTGGCACGACATCCGGGTGGTGTCGGCGAGCCGCTTCGCCGCGGTGCGGCTGGTGCTGGTGCCGTCGCGCGTGCAGGGCGAGGGGACCGAGGCGGAGCTGGTCGCCGCGCTGCAGCGCGTGGCACGGTGGGGTGGCGCCGACGTGGTGATCATCGGGCGCGGCGGCGGCGCGCGCGAGGATCTCTGGGCCTTCAACGACGAGCGTGTGGCGCGGGCGGTGGCCGACTGCCCGGTGCCGGTGATCGCGGCCGTGGGGCACGAGGTCGACACGTCGGTCGTCGACCTGGTCGCCGACCTGCGGGCCGCCACCCCATCGGCGGCGGCCGAGGCGGCGGTCCCGGATCGCGACGCGCTGCTCGCGCAGCACGCCGATCTCGCGCACCGGCTCCGCCTCGCCGGCGGCCGCACGGTGGTCCGTCGCCGCGAGCAGCTGCGCGTGGTGGGCGGGCGATTCGCCGCCTCGGCGCGCCGGCTGCGCGCGGTCGAGCAGACGCGGCTCGAACGGCTCCGCCACCTGCTCGGTACCGCGCTGCGCGCGCGGCTGGTGCGCGAGCGTGCCACGCTCGAGGCGGTGCTCCCGGGCATGCGCGCGACGGTGACGCGCCGGCTTGCCGACGGACGCACGGAGACCGCGCGACTCGGCGCGGCGCTGCATGCGCTCAGCCCCCTCGCCACGCTCGATCGCGGCTTCGCGGTGGCGCGCGACGCGGCGTCGGGGCGCGCGCTCCCGAGTGCCGCCGACGTGTCACCGGGGCAGCGGCTCGACCTCCTCTTCCGCGATGGCGCCGTGCGCGTGCGCACCGAGCACGTGCGGACTGGCGATCCCCTCGAGGCGGTGACAGGATTCCCGGATGAGTGACACGGGCATGACCTACGAGGCGTCGCTCCGGCGCCTGCAGCAGATCGTCGGCGAACTCGAGGGCGACCGCCTGCCGCTGGCCGAGGCCCTGGCACTCTTCGAGGAAGGGGTGGGGCGGCTGCGCGACGCCGCCGGCGCGCTGCAGGAGACGGAGGCGCGTGTGATGCAGCTCATCGAGCAGGCCGACGGCTCCCTGTCACTCGGCGAGACGCGTGGCTGAGGTGGCGGCGCTCGACTTCACGCGGGAGCGGCGCGCGGTGGCGGCGGCGCTCGAGACGTTCTGCGCGCGGCACCTCGGCGACGCCCCCGGTCCCGTGGGCGAGGCGATCCGCTATTCGCTGCTCGGCGCCGGCAAGCGGCTGCGCGCGATCCTCGTCTTCGAGGCCTATCGCGCCGCGGGAGGCAGCGGCGATCCGTGCGAGCTCGCCGCCGCCGTGGAAGTCGTGCACGCATACTCGCTCGTGCACGACGATCTGCCGTGCATGGACGACGACGACATGCGTCGCGGTCGCCCCACCACGCACATCGTGCACGGCATCGCCGCCGCGACCGCCGCCGGACTGGCGATGGTGCCGCTCGCCGCGCGCACGGCCTACGCGGGGGCGCGCGGGCTCGGCCTGGACGAGTGCGAGGCGGGGGCGATCGTGCGTGAGCTGATGGCAGCGGCGGGCGGTGCGGGGATGATCGGCGGGCAGCTGCTCGACCTCGATGGCGAGCGGCGCCCGCTCGAACTCCCGGAGCTGGAGCGGATCCACCGCCTCAAGACCGGTGCGCTCATCACCGCCTCGGTGCGGTTGGGTGGCCTTGCGGCGCGCGTCGCCCCCGATGGCCTCGCGGCGCTGACCGAGTACGGTGATGCGATCGGCCTCGCCTTCCAGATCGCCGACGACGTTCTGGACGTCACGGCGACGACGGAGGTGCTGGGCAAGACGGCGGGGCGCGACGTGGCGCTGGCCAAGAGCACGTACCCAGCGCTCCTCGGCATCGAGGGAGCCGTGGCGCGTGCCGATGCGTTGGTCGCTCAGGGATGTGCGGCGCTCGCCGGCGCGGGGCTGCTCACGCCTGCGCTGGAGCAGCTGGCGCGATATTCGGTGGCGCGGCCGTCGTGATGGCGCGCGGCGCGAGGCAGGTGCGGGATCGTTCGTCGCAGGGCCGTGCGGGGCACGGCGCGGGTCGCAGGTCCACGGTCGCCGCCCGGTAGGGGCGCGGCGCGCGGGTCACTTCAACGGAGCTGGTCCATGTCCCTCCTCGATCGTGTGCAGTCGCCGGCCGACCTCAAGCGGATGTCGCGTGACGACCTCCGTGCGCTGTCGGCCGACATGCGCGCCTTCCTCATCGACAACTGCTCGCGCACCGGCGGCCACATCGGCGCGGGGCTGGGCGTGGTCGAGCTCACCGTGGCGCTGCACGCCGTCCTCGACACGCCGCGCGACCAGCTCGTCTGGGACGTGGGACACCAGGGCTATCCGCACAAGCTGCTCACCGGGCGCGCCGGGCGCATGGACACGCTGCGCCAGGAGAACGGCATCAGCGGCTTCCTCAAGCGTACCGAGAGCGAGTACGACACCTTCGGCGCGGGGCACGCTGCGACCGCGGTCTCGGCGGCCTACGGCATGGCGGTGGCGCGCGACATCAAGGGCGAGCAGTTCAAGGTGGCGGCGGTGCTCGGCGACGGCGCACTCTCGTGCGGGCTGTCGTACGAGGGGCTGAACAACGCCGGCTCGAGCGATCGCGACATCATCATCGTCCTCAACGACAACGAGATGTCGATCGCGCCCAACGTCGGCGCGATGCACAAGTACCTCGTCTCGGTGCAGCGCAACCCGCTCTACAACCGCCTCCGCAGCGCGATCGGCGACTTCGTCGACCACGCGCCGGGGCCGCTCGGCACGATCGTGCGCAAGTGGGAGGAGGCGACCAAGAGCTTCCTCACGCCGGGCGTGCTCTTCGAGGAGCTCGGCTTCCGCTACTTCGGTCCGATCGACGGGCACGACATCGACGCGCTGGTCGACACGTTCACCGCGGTGCGCGACCTCAAGACGCCGCGCCTGGTGCACGTCGTCACGCAGAAGGGGAAGGGCTTCCCGGCCGGTGAGCACGTGGAGAAGTGGCACGCGCTCCCGCCGGGCCACGATCCGAGCACCGGCAAGCAGCTCAAGTCGTCGAGTGCGAACCCGGCCTACACCGCGGTCTTCGGACAGGGGCTCGCCGACCTCATGACCGAGCGCCCGGAGGTCGCCGCCATCACCGCGGCGATGCCGAGCGGCACCGGCATCGGCACGGTGGCCAAGGCGCACCCGGATCGCACCTTCGACGTGGGCATCGCCGAAGGACATGCGGTCACCTTCGCGGCCGGGCTCGCGACGCGCGGGATCGTGCCGGTGGTCGCGATCTACAGCACCTTCCTGCAGCGCGCGTACGACATGATCGTGCACGATGTCGCGGTGCAGCACCTCCCGGTCGTCTTCGCGATGGACCGCGCGGGGGTGGTGGGCGAGGATGGCGAGACGCACATGGGGCTGTACGATATCGCCTACATGCTCACCATCCCCGGCATGATGGTCACCGCGCCGAAGGATGCGACCGAGATGCTGGCGCTCCTGCGCACCTGCACGGAGCGCACCGAGGGGCCGAGCTGCCTGCGGTATCCGCGTGACGCGGCGCCCGATGCCGTGCCGCCGATGAAGGAGATCCCCGTGGTGCCGCACGCCACGTGGGAGGTGCTGCGCAAGGGGCGCGACGGCGTCGCGATCCTCGCGGTCGGCACGATGGTCGGCAAGTCGATGGAGGCCGCCGAGACGCTCGCCGCCGAGGGGCTCGACGTCACGGTGGTGAACTGCCGCTACCTCAAGCCGTACGACGAGCTCACGCTGGCTGCGATCGTCAACGATCACAAGCAGCTCCTCGTGGTCGAGGAGGGGACGGTGGTGAACGGCTTCGGCGCCTACATGGGCACCGTCGTCTCGCGCCTCGACCCCACCGTGCGGGTGACGGCGCACGGCATCCCCGATCGCTTCATCTACGCGGCGCCCCGAGCACGGCAGCTCGCGCAGTGCGGCCTCGATGCGGCCGGCATCGCCGACAAGGTGCGCGCGCTGCACGAGAGCGAGGCGATCGCCGGGTGACTGCCCGCCTCGGCGTCCTCGGTCACCGGGGCTACGCCGACCTCCAGGACGTGCTGGCCGAGCTCCGACGGTTGCCGTCGGAGCTCGGCGCGTCGCTGCACGTCGAGGACACGCTCGCCGACGCGATCCCGGGGGCGGCGCCGCTCACCGCCGACTCGGCGATCGACGCGCTGATCACGCTCGGCGGCGACGGCACCTTCCTGCGCGGCGCGCGCTTCCTCGACGGGCGCCAGGTGCCGATCCTCGGCGTCAACCTCGGGCGCCTCGGCTTCCTCACCGCCACCGGGCGCGACGGATTGGGGCGCGCCATCGCGCGCCTCGTGCGCGGCGAGTTCGTCGTCGAGCCGCGCATGGCGCTCGAGGCACAGGTCGTCGACATCGAGGGGCAGGTGCGGCGGCGGTGGCGTGCGCTGAACGACGTGGTGCTCCACAAGGGCGGCTTCGCGCGCGTGGTGCAGCTCACCGCCATCGTGGATGACGAGGAGATCGCGAGCTATTCGGCCGACGGCGTGATCTGCGCCACGCCCACGGGCTCGACGGCGTATGCGCTCTCGGCCGGTGGGCCGATCGTCGTGCCGACCGTCGAGTCGATCGTCATCGTCCCGATCTCGCCGCACACCCTCGCGATGCGGCCGGTGGTGCTCCCGCCGACCGCGCGCTTCGCGGTGCGCATCAACGGCGACTCGGCCGAGCTGCTGGTGACGGTCGATGGGCAGGTGGGGATGACCTTCCAGCAGGGCGACACGCTGCACGTGCGACGCGCCGCCGCGCCGATCCTCGTCGCGCGTCTCGACGGCGACGGCTTCTTCTCGCGCCTGCGGCAGAAGCTCGCCTGGGGCGGGCTCGCCGATCGCGACTGACCGCCCACATCCTCGCCGACTGCATGCTCGTCGAGCTGCGCATCCGCGACCTCGCCATCATCGAGCACGTCACGCTCCCGCTCGCCGCCGGCTTCAACGTGCTCTCGGGTGAGACCGGGGCCGGGAAGTCGATCATCGTCGGCGCGCTCGGCGTGCTCCTCGGCGAACGCGCGAGCGCCGATCTCGTGCGGCAGGGCGCCGGGCGTGCCACGGTGGAGGGCGTCTTCGAGGTCGGGGGACGACCGGACCTGCTCGCGGCGCTCGACGCACGCGGCCTCGATGTCGACGGGGGGACGCTCGTGCTGCGTCGCGAGGTGGCACCGGGGCGCGCGCGCGCATGGATCAACGGCACGCCGGTGACCGCCACCGTGCTCGGCGAGATCGGGCGACTGCTCGTCACCGTGCACGGGCAGCACGAGGCGCAGACGCTGCTCGATGCCGCGGCGCAGCGTCGCTGGCTCGACGCGGCGGCGGGCGCGCTCGCGCTCGCCGACCAGGTGACCGCGGCGCACGCCGCGGTGCGCACGGCGCGCGAGGCGATCGCCACCCGTCGCACGCGCCAGCGCGAGGCGGAGCAGCGCGCCGACTGGCTGCGTCACGTCGTCGACGAGATCGCCGCCGCGCGCCTCGTGCCCGGCGAGGATGCACGGCTCGACGAGGAGGCTCGTCGGCTCGAGCACGCCGACGAGCTGCGCACGCTCGCCGCGCAGGTCACCGGCGCGATCGAGGGGGACGGTGACGAGGGGATCCTCGGCCTGCTCGGCGCGGTGCAGAAGGCGCTGGGGCAGCTCCGCCGCATCGATGGGGGCGCGGAGCCGCTGGCGCGTCTTGCCGACGACGCGCTCTATGCGCTCGAGGAGCTCGCGCGCGAGGCGACGCGCTACGCCGAGGGGGTGGAGCTCGATCCCGAACGCCTCGTCGAGGTCACGCAGCGCCGCGACCTCGTGCTCCGCCTCATGCGCAAGCATGGCCCCGCGCTCGACGACGTGCTGCGCACCGCCGAGCAGGCCCAGGCCGAGCTGCGCCTCGTCGACGACGCCGAGGAGGACCTGCGCCGCCTGCATGCGGAGTTCGACGCCGCGCAGCAGGCGTTCACGCAGGCATGCACGCAGCTCACCGCGGCGCGGCGCACCGCCGCCGGCCGTCTCGCGCAGGACGTGAGTTCGCAGCTCCCCGCGCTCGGCCTCGCCGACGGGCGCTTCCTCGTGGCGCTCCCGCCGCGTGACGAACCCGGTGCCACCGGCGCCGAGGACGTGGAGTTCCGCGTGGCGCTCAACGCCGGGCACGAGGCCCGCCCGCTGGCACGCGTCGCGAGCGGCGGCGAGCTCTCGCGCGTGATGCTCGCGCTGGCGCGCACGCAGGCGGCGCAGGACGCGGTGCCGACGCTCGTCTTCGACGAGGTCGACGCCGGCATCGGCGGGCGCGTGGGGCACCAGGTGGGCGAGGCCTTGCGTGCGCTCGCGGCCGGCCACCAGGTCTTCGCGATCACGCATCTCGCGCAGCTCGCGGCGCGCGCGCACCACCACATCGTGGTGGAGAAGGGGACCGCCGATGGCGTGACGTCGAGCGACGTGCGCGCCGTGGCCGGCGAGTCGCGCGTGGCCGAGGTGGCGCGCATGCTCGGCGGCGATGCGACGAGCGTCACGGGGCGCGCGCACGCGCGCGAGCTGCTGGAGGGCGTGGC
>JALOPO010000168.1 GCA_025453855.1 Gemmatimonadaceae bacterium | reverse complement strand
CTCGACGTGCAGGCGACGAGCCAGCGGGCCATCGACGTCGCGCTGCGGTCGCGCAGGCCCGTGGCGATCGAACCCGGGCGCTACACCGTCGTGCTGCAACCACAGGCGGTGGGTGACCTCGTGTCGCTGCTGCCGCGCTACTTCCAGGCGCGCGCCGCCGACGAAGGGCGCTCGCCGTTCAGCAAGCGCGGCGGTGGCACGCGCGTGGGCGAGGCGGTCGTCTCGCCGCTGGTGACGCTCGCGAGCGATCCGGCCGACGCCGCCGTGCAGGCGACGCCGTTCGACGGCGACGGGCTCCCGCTCGCGCGCCAGGCGTGGATCGACCAGGGGGTGCTGCGGCAACTGCAGTACTCGCGCGCGTGGGCCGCGAAGCAGGGGACGCAGCCGACGGGGGGCGCGTCGTCGCTGCTGCTGCGCGGTGGGACACAGACCACCGAGCAGCTGATCGCCGGCACGGCGCGCGGGATCCTCGTCACGCGCCTCTGGTACCTGCGCGAGGTCGATCCGCGCACGGCGCTCCACACGGGACTCACGCGCGACGGGACCTTCCTGATCGAGAACGGGACGGTGACGAAGTCGATCAAGAACATGCGCTTCAACGAGTCGCCGCTCTTCCTGTTCGCCAACGTCGAGGGACTTGGCCCGGCGCGCCGGATCGGTCATGCCGCCGCTCAAGGCGCGGGACTTCAACTTCACGTCGCTGTCGGACGCGGTGTAGTGCGAGGGTGGCGCGGCACGGGGGCGCGCGTTGCTCGCGTCGTGGGCGGGGCCGCGTTGCTCGCGTTGTGGGCGGGACCGCGTTCGCGTGGCGCTGCGCGCCTGAACTGCCGGGGCGCTGCGCGCCGAGTTCAGGAGTTCGGGAGTTCAGGAGAAGGGCATGTGAGTGCGGCATACGCACGCCGCCGGTCCCGCATTCCTGCCAGACGCCGACACGTCCAAGGGGACGGAGGTGCCTGGCACCGGAGGTTCTCCTGAACTCCCGAACTCCAGAACTCGGCGCGCAGCGCCCAGCAGTTCAGGCGCGCAGCGCCCCATCAATGGCGCGCTGCGTCAGGTGCGCCACGAAGTGCTCCGAACGCCGCCAGCCCCGTCGCCTCACCCGTTCCGCTCCGCGCATGCCCAGACTCCTCGCGCTCACCGCCACCGTGCTCGCCGTCACTTCTCCTCTCGGCGCACAGTCGATCCGCGACGTCGCCGCGGCGCGCGATGGTCGCCTCGCGGCGAGCATCGACGGCGACCTGTGGGTGCGCGGTACTGGCACCGACTCCACGTGGCGTCGCGTGACGAGCGGGCCGGCGTGGGATCGGGAGCCGGCGTGGAGCGCGGACGGGCGGTGGCTCGTCTTCACGTCGGATCGGGCGGGGAGCTTCGACGTGTGGCGCGTGCGCCCGGGGGACGACCCGCGCGCGGCGAGCGATGCGGAGCGGCTGACGAGCGATCCGGCGACCGAGTCGATGCCCACCGTCGCGCCGGATGGCAGCATCGCCTTCGTGCGCGGCGATGCGCCGGCGACGCGCCTGATCGTGCGTGCCGACGACGGCAGCGAGTCGGCGCCGCCGTGGTCCGGCGACGGCGTGCGCGCGGTGGCGTACTCGCCCGACGGATCGCGCCTCGCCTACGTGCGCGCGCGTGACGGACGCAGCGAGCTGCGCGTGCGGACGCTCGCGGGAGGAGCGGATTCGCTCGTGGCCGCGGGCTCGTGGATCGACCGCCCCGCATGGGCCCCCGATGGGGTGCGGCTCGCCTACACGACGACCGGCGCGCGAAGCGGGACGATGGTCGCGTCGCGCGACGGGCGCTGGTCGACGCTGGCGAGCGAGCGCGTCGCCATCGCCGCCTGGTCGCCCGATGGCCGCACGCTGACCCTGGCGCCGATCGCCAACGCGAGCAGCTCGTACAACGGCGATCCCGACCGGCTGCGCGACCATGCGCGCGAGCGCGCCGAGCGGCTGGATGCGATGCCGATGCTCGTCACGGTGGATGCGCCGACGCTCCCCGACGCCAACGCGCGCACCGAGCGCCCCGTGCTCGCGCTCGACCGCGCCGCACGCAACGCCGAAGCCTTCGATCGCGCGTGGGGACGCAGCGAGGCGCTCTACTTCGCGGAGCCTGGTGCGCGACGCGACGCGTGGCGGCGGCTCCGCGACGTGCACCGCGCACGGGCGATCGCGGCGCCGGACGACAGCGCCCTCGCGGCGGCACTGTTCGCGCTGCATCGGGCGCGCCCACCGCTGCGCGATGTCGCCACCGGACGCGCCGCCGTCTCGAGTGCGCATCCGCGCGCCACCGCCGCCGGCGTCGAGATCCTCCGTCGTGGCGGCAATGTCGTCGATGCCGCGGTCGCCGTCTCGTTCATGCTCGGTGTCGTCGAGCCCGACGCGAGCGGGATCGGCGGCTACGGGCAGATGCTCGTGCGTCTCGCGGGGCGCGAGCAGCCGGTGCTCATCGACTTCATGTCGCGCGCCCCCGAGGCGGCGACGCTCGACAATCCCGCGTTCCGCGCCACCGGCTACCCGACCGACGGGCCGATGCTCGCCAACGTCCCGGGTACCGTCGCGGGGATGCATCGCGCCTGGCAGCGCTTCGGGAGCGGCAGGATCGCGTGGGCCGACCTCGTCGCACCCGCCATCGCCGCGGCGCGTGACGGCTACGTGGTGAGCGACGGGCTGGCGACGACGCTGGCCGTCGAGCAGGACGCGTTCCGCAGGTACGCCGCGTCGCGCGCCCTCTTCTTCCGCGACGATCGCCCGCTGCGCGCCGGCGATACGCTGCGCAACCCGGAGCTCGCGTGGACGCTCGAGCAGGTCGCCGCGCGCGGCGCCGACGGCTTCTACCAGGGCGAGGTGGCGCGCCGCATGGTCGCCGACCTGCGCGCGGGCGGCAACGTCATGACCGCGCTCGACGTGTCGCGCTACCACGCCGTCGAGCGTGAACCGGTGCAGGGCACCTATCGCGGCCACACCGTCGTCAGCAGCGCACCGCCGGTCGCCGGCGGGGCGACGCTCGTCTCGCAGCTGCAGCTGCGCGCGCTCGGCCCCGTCGGCGGCGCCTATCGTGACGATGCCGCGTCGCTGCACGCGCTGATCAGCGCCTGGCTGCTGGTGCCGGGTGCGCGCGGTCGCATCGCCGATCCGGGGCTCTGGCCGGTGAACGTGACGGCGTACACGAGCGTCGACTCGGCGCGGACGCGCTGGCGCTGCTTCACCGCCGCACGCGCGCTCGCACCGTCCGACCTGCGCGGCGAGCTCCCCGCCTGCGCCGCGCCCGACACGACGCGCACACCATCGCCGCCACCCACGCCGGCCGAGTCGCGCCGCTCCACCGGCACCACCGCCTTCACCGTCGCCGATGCCGCCGGCAACGTGGTCGCCGTCACGCAGACGCTCGGCACGTGGGGCGGCACCTTCCACGTCACGCCGGGACTCGGCTTCCTCTACAACGACAAGCTCACCAGCTATCCGCTCGATCCCGGCGCGTACGGGGCGCGTCTCCCCAACGCCCGACACGGGAGCTCGCTCGCGCCGACGATCGTGCTGCGTGGCACCGGTCGTGACGCGCGCCCCGTGCTCGCCATCGGCGCGGCGGGGAACGCGTGGATCACGAGCGCGGTGCTGGCCGGCGTGATCGGCGTGATCGACGAGGGGCTCGACGCGCAGCGTGCGCTCGAGCTCCCGCGCTTCCTCCCCACCGGCCGCGGCCTCGCGACGCTCGGCGCCGCGGCGCGCATCGAACTCGACGTCGAGGACGGCTTCGCCCCCGGCTCGATCGCCTGCGCGCACTCGGCTACGGCGTGCGCACGATCTCCTTCCCCGGCGAGCTGCGCATGGGCTACGGCGCCGCGATCACCTTCGGTCGCGGCAGCGTCACCGCCGGCGCCGACCCGCGGCGTTCGGGTGCCGCCGGCTCCGTGCCGTAGGCTCGTCCGGTGCAGGGAACAGCGTGACGGACGGCAGGGAACGGCAGAACACGGCAGCGACGAGCAGGACGGCGACTGCACGCAGACATGCGACAGCATCGTCACGCAGCCGTTCTGCTGTTCCCTGCACGTCGCTGCCCTTCACTGCTCTTCACCGGCGGTTCACGCGCTCGGACCCTCGGGAGGCCGGCCGCGATCACGACAGCAGCCGCCTCACCGCACGTCGACCGTGAGCCCCAGATCGTTCACGCCGCGCGACGCGTCCCACACTCCCACGTTGGCGAGGCGGATCGCATACTCGGGGCGATCGGCGATCGACGGCGTGGCATCGGGGAAGGCGAGCGCGGCGGCGTAGCGGCCCGGGGCGAGGTCGGCGGGGAGCACGAGCGTGTCGACCATCGCCCAGTCGCTGCCGGGAAGCCAGCGGCGCGGGTCGCGCGCGAGCGGGAGGCGTACCTCGGCGCCGGTGGTCGGCTCGCGCAGCACGAGCTGTGGCGTGCGCGCCGTGTAGGGCGTCGCGAAGCCGTCGTTGCGGATCGTCCACGCGAGGCGGAGCGTGCCGCCCACCGTCACCTCGCGCGAGAGGCCGGCGCGCACGAGCCGGAACCGGTAGCCAAGGCGGCGCCGCACCTCCGGCATGCACCCCTCGTTCCTCCAGCGCGCGTTGACGCCGGGATGGTAGTCGGCGTTGAGGACGCTGAAGCGGAGGAAGTCGAGTTCCTGGAGCGCATTCGTGCACCCGATGTACGGCTGCGCGTCGGCCGCGTCGTTGCACGTCTCGCCACCCTGCGGCACGAAGCGGTTGTCGTCGCGCAGCCACTGCTTCTCGCGGGCGAGGCCGGCGTCGTCGGGGCTCAGGTAGGTCCCCCAGTTGCTGCGCGAGGCGAGGAAGCAGTCGTTGTGCGCGCCGACACGTGCGCGCGGCGTGCCGGTGAACGCCTCACCCGGATCGAGCGGCGCCTCGCCGAGCAGCTCGCGCTTGTTGAAGGCGTAACGGAGCGCGATCGGCCGCTCGGGCGGGAACGCGGCCAGCTCGCGCTCGAGGATCGCCCGCGTGCCGTCGTTCACGCGCGGCCACGGGCCGATGAGCCCGTTCGTCGACGTGTGCCACTCGCCCCAGTAGCCGATGAAGCCGCCCTCGATGAAGGCGATCACGTCGGCGTTGGCGCGGAAGACGGGGCCGAGCTGGTCGATGTGCTGCAGCACCACGGCGAGCGGCGCGTCCGGCGCGTTGCCGAAGTTGTAGGCGAGCCGCGGAATCACCTTCACCCCCGCCGTGCGCGCCGTGGTGAAGACGTTCGTGATCGCCTGCAGGAGCGGCGACGTGAGCGGTCGGTCGCGGTGATCGGTCATCACGACGTACACCCGCACCACCGACATCCCGCTGTCGCGTGCGCGCCGGAAGTCGGCCGCGTCGATGTAGACCCACGACGGTTGCTCGGGATACCATGCCGTGCGCTGGATGTAGAAGCCGCGCTCGGGATTGGGGAAGTCGGTCGTGGTGTCGGCGACGTACGTGCGCGTCGGCAGCTGCCGGACGCGATCGGCATCGGGCGTGTCGCGCCCCGGATCGACCGGGGCGCGGTCCACGCAGGCGGTGACGACGATCAGGACGAACGCGGTCGCACAGGCACGGATGCGCTGCATCGCTGCTCCGGGTGGGCCATCATCGGCGTCCCGCATCGTTGCGTGCGCGGCGCGCGGTCGGGCAATGGCGACTTCCGGCACGCCGGCACGCGATGCCTGCGCGATCGGTCAGCGTCAGCCGGCGGCCCCGACCGCCACCGGCTCCGGCACGTCGGCACCGGTCAGTCGCACCGTGAGCTCCCACAACCGCTCGCCGCGCGCCTGGTTCTCGGCACGGGCCGAGAGCTTCTGCGCGAAGGCCTGCGCCCCCGGCTTCTGGCGGTTGCCCCAGCTCCAGTGCACGCCGCTCTGCGTCGCGAACGCCGCGTCGGCCACCACCTGCGCCACGCGCTCGCCGCTCAGCGGCTGCGAGACGTAGCCCCTGGTGACGTGCTTCTGGAACCAGGGGAAGATCGTGCGGAAGAGCGCCGGCGTCTCGCGGAAGAGCGCGGTGTCGGCCACGCAGCCGGGATAGAGCGTGTTGAACACGATCCCGGTGCTGGCGTGGAAGCGCCGGTGCAGCTCGCGGCTGATGATCATGTTGCAGAGCTTGGAATCCTTGTACGCCTTGCCGGGCTTGAACGGCTTGCCGTCGATCATCGCCACCGGCGCGAGGAAGCCCGCCTCGAGCCCCGCGAGGTCGCCGAGGTCGGCCGGCGCGGGGATCGGCACCTTGCCGCCGAACTCCTCGCTGTTGGCGGTGACGGTGCCGAGCGTGACCAAGCGCGGGCTGCGCCCCTTCGCGAGGTCGGGGAGGAGCGCCGTCATGAGCACGAAGTGCCCGAAGTGGTTGGTGGCGACGCTGATCTCGTAGCCCTCGGGGCTCCGCATCGGCGCCTCCAGGCGCGGCAGGTAGACGGCCGCGTTGCAGACGAGCGCATCGAGCGGGAGCCCGGTCGCGCGAAAGGCGTGCACGAAGCGGCGCGCGCTCTCGAGTGAGCCGAGGTCGACGTGGAGACGCGTGGTGCGCGACGGGTCGATGCCGATGCGCGTCGCTTCGCGCTCGGCCTTGGCGACGTCGCGCACCGCCATCACCACGTGCCAGCCGCGATCGACGAGCGCCTTGGTGGCCCAGAGGCCGACGCCGGAGCTGGCGCCGGTGATGATCGCGGTCCGCGGGGGGGACGCGGCCGGATCGGAGACGAGGTCAGGGGTCATCCCGCAATCTCGATCATGGGACAATCCCCGTGGAGCGTCACCGCGCACGGTGCGAACGGAGGACGCCCCGCCGGCATGGTGCCGGCGGGGCGTCGATCCGGTGGTGCGATCCGTCCGGACGCGCGGCGCGCCGCGCCGCGTGCTCAGGCGCGGCGGCGACGGAGCGCGAGCGTCATCAGCGCCAGCCCGGTCGCCGTGAGGGCGAGCGCGGCCGGCTCGGGGACGAAGGCGAACTGCGTCCCGCTCGGCAGCGAGAGCTGGAAGACGCTGTGCCCGTACGTGTTCGCGTAGTAGTCGACCTGGATGCTGTTCCACCCCGCGTTCACCGGTGCGGTGAACGAGAAGTCGTTGAGCTGGTCGAACCAGGCATCGCGATGGAGCACGCCGTTGATGTACCAGCGGTTGCCGTCGTCGATGCGGCCGCCGAAGGTGCGCGTGCCGGCGGCGTCGGCCCAGAGGAAGCCGGTGACGCGCGCGCCGACCGAGAAGCCGGTCGTGGTCACGGCCGGCGCACCGGGGCAGTTGCCCGCGATGAACGAGCCGAGCGCGGACGCGTTGGCGAAGTTGATCGTCGCCATCTGCGCGGTGCAGAAGACGTTCGAGAGCGGGCCGTTGAACGACGGGGCCGGCCCGCCGCCATCGGCCACGGGGCCCCAGAACTGGACGGTCAGCTGGGCACGGGCAGGCGCGGCCGCGCAGGTGAGCGCGAGGGCGGCGACGGCACAGGCCTTCAGGGAGCGGACGACGGAGCGCATCGGAGCGACGGTAAGGGTCGGGGGCCCGGGCACCACGGCGTCGTGGCTGGGTCTCCGTGCACCAGACGCACGAGGCCGGCTGGCGTCACGCGGGCGCGGTCAGCGATGGTGACCGAGGTGATCACCGCCCCCTCCTGCACCCGGTCGAGGACGTCGAGACCGCGCACGGTCCGCGCGAAGACGGTGTACTCGTGGTCGAGGCGGGGATTGTCGACGAGGTTCGCGAAGAGCTGGCCGTCACCCGTGTCGCGGCCGCGTGTGGAGATCCCCCATGTCCCCCGATCGTGGCGCCCGCCCACCTCGTCGCGCATGAAGGTCGGCGTGCGGGCGTCGTACTCGTCGGCCCCGGGGCTCCCGCCCTGGATCACGAAGTTGGGGACGACGCGGTGGAAGGTCGTGCCGTCGTAGGCGCCGCGTTCGGCGAGCGCGACGACGGTGGCGACCGTCGCCGGCGCCTCCTCGGTGAGGAAGACCAGCTCGATCTCGCCGAGGCCGGCCAGGCGCACGATCGCGCGCGCGCCGTCGAGGGCGGCGAGCGTCACGGAATCGGGGAACGGGAGGGCGGGAGGGCGACGCGTCGCGATCGCGCGCAGGGCGGCGCTGTCGGGACGGTCGCCGGCGTGCTGCGCGATGATGCGCGCGGCGAGAAGCGCGACGGCCGGATCGTCGTCGGTGACGAGCGGACGGAGGACGCGTGCCGTGGTCGTGTCGGCCACGTCGGCGAGGCGCTCGAGGAGCGCGACGCGCGGATCGCGCAGCGACGCCTCGCGCCGCTGCGTGAGGCGCTCGAGCGCGGCGAGGAGTGCGGGCCTCGCCTCGCGCAGGGCGGCGGCCGGGAGCGCCTTGAGCCGCGTCGCGCCTTCGAGCACGAGGCCGGCGTGCTCGCTGCGGAGGGCACGCAGCGCATCGTCGGGCGTCATCATCGCGGCGATGGCGACATTGGGCGCGGTGTCGCGCGCGAGCTCGCGCAGCACCGTGCTGTCACGCGCGAGGCGTGCGGCCTGCGCGGCCCAGGCGCGCAGCTGCCAGGTGGGCGACTGCGCGGCGCGCGCGAGCACCGGTCGCACGCGATCGGGGGCGAGGCGAGCGTACGAGACGAGCGCGTGCCCGCGCATGCGCCAGCTCGACGCCGCGTTGGCGAGCGTGTCGAGCGTCGCGATGGCCTCGGGACAGGGGAGCGTGCCAAGGAGGTCGGCGGCGGTGAGCGAGACGTGCTCGCTCGGGTCGCGGAGCGCGGCACGGGCGTTCGTGCACGAGGCGTGCGACACGAGCGAGGCGAGGCGCACGCGCAGCGACGGGTCGGAGGCGGAGACGTCGGGGAGGCCGCCCACGGACTGCTGCGCGAGTCGGCGGAGTTCGTCGCTCGTCGCGCTCGCCAGGTCGCCGGCGGGGAGCGACCGGTCACGCTGCGGATCGGTGGCCCAGGCGCGCAGCAGCGTGGCACGCAGCGACTCGGGTGCGACGGGGCCGCGCGGCCGAGCGGGGTCCCGGTCCTGCGGCCCCGGTGGCTCCTGTCCGACGCGAATCACGTCCCACAGCTGCATCGAGGCGAGGGAGCCGAGACGCTGCCCCCGCGGGACTCGGCGTGCGAGGGCATGCAGGCCGCGCGCGGCGCCGGCGCGGGCCGCGTTGCGCTCCTCTCTGAGCGCCAGCAGCAGCACGGAGGCGGTCGCATCGGAGACGAGGTCGCTGCGCCCCATCGCCTCGTAGAGCGCCCCGCGCACGCCGAGGTCGCGCTCACGCGCCAGCACACGCGTGTAGTCCAGCGGCACGCGGGCCTGCGCGAGCCCCCAGGCCGCCTCGCGCCGCACCGCCGCATGTGGCGACGCGAGCAGCGGGACGAGGAACCGTTCCGCGAGCGCCTGATCCTCGATGCGGCCGATGGCGCGCGCCGCCACCCGCAGCCGCGCCGCATCGGGGGCACGCACGGCCCGCGCCCAGAAGAGCGTGTCGACCAGCCGCTGGTGCTCCGCCTCGCGGATGCGGTAGGCCGATGGGAGTTCGTCGGGCGGTGTGCCGACGGCGCGCACGGGATGGACGGCGTGCACGGGCCGCGCGACGCGCGCGGTACGGACGGCGCCGTGCGATGGCGTGTCGCACGCATCGTGGCATGTCGACCACGACGCGGGCGCCACCATGGCGACGAGCACGAACGGAATGGCGAACGCGGACCACATGGCGAGGTCGTCCGTGAAGGGGCGCGAGGGGTGGGCGAGCCGGCACCGGGGTGCCGCGAGCGGGAAGCTGGTGCCCGGCATCGCGTCCGGCGAGCGTCGCGGTCGCCCGATTGACGTGGGGCGCCCCCGCTCCCACCGTGCAGCAGCACCGCACACGACCGTCGCATCGCCCCGCTCCACGAGGTGCCCGAGATGACGCGCACGCCTTCGCTCCTGCTGGCCGGACTCGCCCTTGCCGCCGCGCCGCTCGCGGCCCAGGTGACCGACGCCGGCGAACGCATCCACTTCCTCCGCGTCGTCGCCAAGGACTACGTCTTCGAGGCGAAGCCCACCTCGCCGGCCGGCATCACCACCATCCAGCTGGTGAACCAGGGCGGCGACATCCATCACCTGCTGATCGTCGAGCTCCCGACCAACCGGACGCCGAAGGAGTTCTACGAGACGAATCGCGCCACGGGGGCGATGCCCGCATGGGCGAAGGTGGTGGCCCAGACGCCGACGATCCCCGCCAACGGCGAGGTCTTCCTCACGCAGCGGCTCGAGGCGGGGCGCTACATCCTCTCCTGCCAGCTCGCCGCCAGCGACGGCCGCTCGCACGTGGCCAAGGGGATGTACCAGCTCATCACCGTCACGCCGTCCGCCGCCGCGCCGCGCGTGGCGGGGACACGGAAGCCCTGATCGCTCCGTGCCGTGGCGTCGGGGGGGCGTGTGTCGGGGGCGTCGCGGAAGCGCTGGTGTCCAGCGTCGTGACCGGGCGGTGCCGGTGATTCGGGCGCATCGCTGCACTGCTGGTGTTCAGCTTCCGTGACCGGGCGGTGCCGGTGATTCGGGCGCATCGCTGAACTGCATGGTGTTCAGCCTCCGTGACCGGGCGGCGTCCGCTCCGCGGAGGGATCCGCGCGCAGGGTGGATTGCAGCGGGCCCTCCGCGTGGCCGGTTGGTGACGGCGCGTGAAGGTCACGGAGGGATCGACGCGCGTCGGGGGCTGCCGAGTACGCGGGGCCATTCGACAAGCCTTTCAATTGGCTCCGCATGCACGAGCGCCCCCGACCCGCCTCGATCCCTTCGTGACCTCCACGCGCCGTCACCAACCGGCCACGCGGAAGGACTGCTCCGCACTGCCCCATACACGGACCCCTCCGTGGATCGGACGCCCCCCGCTCACGGAGGCTGAACGCATGGCAGTTCGCGATCCTTGCGACCGACGTCGAGCCTGTCGCGGCGCGACGTGCTGCCGCCTCGCGCGGTCGGCGAACAGGCTCGTGAACCCTGCCCCGGCCCCGGGTGTCGAAGCCGCGGCCGTGGTCGCATGAATCCGGCGACGTACCGGGCCGTATGCTTCCGCACCGCGCGCCGCCGCATCGGGCGGCGTGCCTGCCATCCGACTTCAGGGGACCTGGATGCGCACCACCCGACGGGATTTCCTCGCCACCACCGGCACATTGGCGGCCGGCGCGGCGGCGCTCGCGGCGCTGCCCGAGCCGGCCGAGGCCGCACTGCGCCACGTGGCGGCACCGCGCGGCCCCCAGCCCTTCGTGCAGCCGCCGATGGACGCGGCGATCAAGGAGCTGCTGCAGGCCGCACTCAACGGCGCGCAGCTCGCCGGCGCCTCGTTCGCCGATGCCCGCATCGCGCGCACGCGGCGCAACTTCATCATCACGCGCGAGCAGCAGATCATCGAGATCGTCGACACCGACACGATGGGGTGCGGCGTGCGCGCGCTCGTCGACGGCTGCTGGGGCTTCGCCGCCACGCGCACGCTCACCCGGGATGGCGTGGCGCAGGCCGCGCGCGAGGCCGCGGCGACCGCCAAGGCGAACCGCCTCGCCCGCGACCGCGCCGTGCAGCTCGCCCCCGCCCCGTCGCTCGGCGAGCGCACCTGGAGCAACGGCTTCACGATCGACCCGTGGTCGATCCCGGTGGAGGAGAAGGCGGCGCTCATGCTCAAGGCGAACGCCGAGGCGCTCAAGGTGCCGGGCGTGAAGTACGTCTTCGGGCAGATGTTCTTCGTGAAGGAGGAGAAGAACTACGCCAACACCGAGGGGACGCTCACCGCGCAGACGCTCGTGCGGAGCTGGGCGCCGATGAGCATCACCGCGGTGAGCAAGGACTTCAGCGACTTCCAGAACCGCAGCGCCGACATGGCGCCGCAGGGGCGCGGCTGGGAGGCGGTGCTCGACGCGAAGCTCGTCGAGAACGCGCGCAAGTGGGGCGAGGACGCGGCACAGAAGCTCACCGCCAAGCCCGTCGAGCCGGGGAAGTACGACCTCGTGCTCCATCCGAGCCACCTCTGGCTCACGATCCACGAGAGCATCGGCCATCCCACCGAGCTCGATCGCGCCTACGGCTACGAGGCCAACTACGCGGGCACGAGCTTCGTCGCGCCGCCGGAGAAGATGCTCGGGGAGCTCAAGTACGGCCCCGAGTTCATGAACGTGCAGGGCGACCGCTCGCAGGCCGGCGGCCTCTCCACCGTCGGCTACGACGACGAGGGCGTGGCTCCCGACGAGTTCCTGATCATCAAGGACGGGAAGCTCAACGACTACCAGACCACGCGCGAGCAGGCCGACTGGCTCACGTGGTGGTACGAGAAGACGGGGCGCACGCCGCGCAGCCACGGCAACAGCTACGCCGACGCCTGGTCGAGCGTGCAGTTCCAGCGGATGCCGAACGTCTCGCTCCTCCCGGGCGCGAAGGACCTCGTCTGGGAGGACCTGATCGGCGCCACCGACCAGTTCGGCGGCCAGACCTTCCACGAGATCAAGGGCGGGAAGATCGTCGGCATGCTCAAGGACGTCGCCTACCAGATCCGCACGCCGGAGTTCTGGAACGCGATGGACATGATCGGCGGCAAGCGCTCCTACCAGCTCGGCGGGAGCTACTTCGACGGCAAGGGACAGCCCGGGCAGGTGAACGCCGTCAGCCACGGCTCGCCGCCCACGCGGCACCGGCAGATCACCGTCATCAACACGGGGCGCAAGGGATGAGCGCACACGACTTCGGCGCCGCCGTCATCGGCACGCGCCTCGATGCCCGCACGCCGGCACGCCTCCTCGCGGCCAGCGACGAGCTCCTCGCGCGCGACGCCGCGCAGCAGCTCGTCGAGCGCGCCGTGAAGCTCTCGAAGGCCGAAGCGGTGCAGGTGGGCGTCGGCGGCTCGCGGCAGCGCAACGTGCGCTTCGCCGCCAACCAGATGTCGACGGCGGGGCTCGTCACCGACGTCTCGATGTTCGTGACGTCGAGCTACGGCCCCAAGCACGCCGTCGTCACCACCAACGACCTCTCGGCCGAGGGGATCGAGCGGTGCGTGCGGCAGAGCGAGGCGCTGGCGAAGCTCGCCCCCGACGATCCCGAAGCGATGCCGAATCTCGGCCCGCAGCAGGTGGCACCGATCGACGCCGCGTGGGACGAGGCGACGGCGAACCTCGGTGCCGAGGAGGCGGCGCGCGCCGCGATGGCCGCGCTCGGGCCCGCGCGGCGCGATGGCGCGCTGACGGTGCTACATCGTGGGCGCAGGCATCAACGCGATGGGCAACAATGCGGGGCTCTTCCACTACCATCGCGGCACGACCGCCAACTACACGCTCACCGTGCGCACCACCGATGGCACGGGGAGCGGCTGGGCGGGCGCGGAGACCGTCGCCGCGTCGAAGATGGATGCCGAGGGGCTGGCGACGCGCGCGATCGAGAAGGCGCGGCTGTCGCGCAACCCGGTGGCCATCGAGCCGGGGCGCTACACGGTGATCCTCGAGCCGCAGGCGGTGGGCGACCTGGTGCAGCTGCTCGCGTTCTACGCGGATGCGCGCAGCGCCGACGAGGGGCGCTCGCCGTTCACGAAGAAGGGGGGCGGGAGCAGGATCGGCGAGAAGGTCGTCGATGCGCGCGTCACGCTCTTCAGCGATCCGCGCGATCCGGGGGTGCTCGCGCAGCCCTTCGACGGCGACGGGCTCCCGCTCGAGCGCCGCACGTGGATCGACCGGGGGGTGCTGCAGCAGCTGCAGTACAGCCGCTTCTGGGCCAAGAAGCAGGGGAAGCAGCCGACGGGAGGCGCGAACAGCGTGGTGATGGCGGGCGGCACGGCGACGCGCGAGCAGATGATCGCGAGCACGCCGCGCGGGAT
>JALOPO010000167.1 GCA_025453855.1 Gemmatimonadaceae bacterium | reverse complement strand
GCGGGCGTCACAGCGGCTGCGGTGCGGGACGCAGCGCGATCGCGAGCTCGTCGGCGCGCGGGAGCTCCTCGAGATGGCGCAGCGCGAACTGCTCGAGGAAGAGCGGCGTCGTCGCGTAGAGCAGCGGGCGCCCCATCCCCTCGGCGCGCCCGACCACGTCGACCAGCCCGCGCTCGTGCAGCGACTTGAGGATCGACCCCACGCTCACGCCGCGGATCTCCTCGATCTCGCCGCGCCCGATCGGCTGGCGATAGGCGATGATGGCGAGCGTCTCGAGCGCCGCGGCGCTCAGGCGCTGCGGACGTGCGGCGAGCTGGGCGCGCTCGATCGCCTCGGTGTACTCGGGGCGCGTGAGGATCTGCCAGCCGCCGGCCATCTCCACCAGCTCCACGCCGTGCCCGTCGACATCGTAGTGCTCGCGCAGCGTGTCGAGCGCCGCCGCGACCTCGGCCCGGCTCGCCTCGGGGGCGAGGGCGGCGAGTTCGTCGGCGGGGATGGGGCGTGGGCTCGCGAAGAGCGCGGCCTCAAGCAGCTTGGCCAGCGGGATCATGATCGGTGATGTCGACGGAGGCGAAGGGGCGCGGCTGCACGAGCCGCAGCTCGCCCTGCTTGGCCAGTTCGAGGAGCGCGAGGAGCATCGAGATCACCTGCCACGGCTCGGCGTCGGCGGCGAGGAGCTCCATGAGGCGCGTGCGGCGGCGCTCGCCGAGGATGCGGCGCACGTAGGCGATCGCGCCGGGGACGTCGAGCGAGCGCGCGACGACGGTGTGGACCGTCGGCTCGCGGGTGACGCGCAGGATGCGGTCGACCGCGGTGAGGAGCTCGCCGAGCGAGAGCGCGAGCGGCGCGAGCACGGGCTCGACCGCGTCGGGGAGGTAGGCGCGCCCGAAGCGGCTGCGGCGATCGTCGCCGCGACGCTCGAGGATGTCGACCACCTCGCGCATCTGCTGGTATTCGAGGAGGCGCCGCACGAGCTCCGCGCGCGGATCCTCCCACGTCTCCTCGGTGCCGTGGCGCGGGAGGAGCATCTGCGCCTTGATGCGCAGCAGCCGTGCGGCCAGCTCGAGGTATTCGGCCGCGTCGTTGAGCTGCAGCTGCCGGATGCGCACCAGGAACTGCTTGGCGATGCGCGCGATCGGGATGTCGTAGATGTCGACCTTCTCGTCGCGGATGAGCGCGAGGAGGAGGTCGAGCGGACCGGCGAACGCGGGGAGGTCGACGAGGAAGCCGCGCTCCTCGCCGCCCGGGACATCACCACCCGTGACCGGCTCGATCGTCGCCGACACCGATCAGCCTCCCATCGTGGCGCGCACCACGAAGGCGTCGAGCCAGCTCCCGAGCATGTAGGCCGGCGCCATCCACGCGCTGATCAGCGGCCGTGCCACCCAGAGCATGACGATGAGCACGATGAAGCCCATGCGCCCCAACGCGACGTACTGCTGCTGCCAGGCCGGCGGCAGCAGGTACTTGAAGACGTGCGACCCGTCGAGCGGCGGGATCGGGATCAGGTTGAAGGCGCAGAGGCCCAGGTTGACGTAGATCCCGGTGCGCAGCATGGCGAGCACGGTCGTCACCCACTCGCTCGCGCCGCTCCCGGCGCTGGCGCGCAGGGCGAGCCCCACGAGCGCGGCCACGGCGGCGAAGACGAAGGCGAGCACCAGGTTCGTGGCCACGCCGGCGAGCGAGACGATGATGTCGCCGCGCTTGAAGTTCCGGTAATTGCGCGGCACCACCGGCACCGGCTTGGCGCCGCCGAACCAGAAGCGTCCCCCGCTCGAGATGAAGAGCATGAGGGGGACGAGGATCGTCATCACCGGGTCGATGTGGCGGACCGGGTTGAGCGTGATCCGCCCGAGGTCCCGGGCCGTCGTATCACCCTGCTTGAGCGCCGCGTAGGCGTGGGCGACCTCGTGCGCGACGAGCGAGAAGAGGAGCGCCGGGAAGGCGAGCGCGAAGCTGACGAGCGTGCTCTGGTCCACGCGTCGCGGGAGGCCGGAAACGAGGAGCGCGACGCGCCGGGCGGGCCGAGTGGGCCCGGGCCGCAGCGGTCGCGCGGCGCGGCCGGTCCGAGGACCGGCCGAGGGAATGCGAGAAGGTAGTCCGGGCCGGGACCCCCGCCAAGCCGCGCCGCTCGGTTGACAGTCGCGACCGTGCCACTAGCATTCGAGGTTCGCCATTTCCGGCGAACCCCGTACCTGTCTGGAGTTTCCTTCGTGCCGAACATCGCCTCCGCAAAGAAGAACATGCGGAAGTCGCGCGCCGCCCAGGCGCGCAACCGCGCGCAGCGTTCCGCGCTGCGCACCGCCCTCAAGAAGGCCAAGGCCGAGGGCGCGTCGGCCGAAGTGCGGACCATGGCCACCGCACTTCTCGATCGCGCCGCCCGGAAGGGCCTGATCCACAAGAACGCCGCTGCCCGGCAGAAGAGCCGGATGGCGAAGCGCGCGGCTGCCGCCGCCGCGTAAGGTCCTCGCACGCTGCACGAACGCGGGGCCGGCTCCTCACACGAGGAGCCGGCCCCGCGTGCATCCAGCCACCGCGATCAGAAGACGGCCAGCTCGGCCCCGCACTGCTCGCAGTACCACTCGCTCGGCAGGTTCATCGTCCCGCACTCCTGGCACTTGAGCGTCTTGCGCGCATCCACCGGGCGTGCGCTCGGCGGCGACGCGGCGGCGACCGCCGCCTCGGGAGCGGCCGGCGACCCGAACGGCGTCGCGACGCGCGGTGCCACCGCGGGCGCGGGGGCCGGGGTGCGCGAGGCGACCTCGATCGGCGCCGCGCCCGGCGGTGTCGCGCGGGGCGGCAGCTCGCTCACCGCCGCGACGCTCACCGCCGCCACGCTCGGCGGGGTGACGAGGTCGTGCGTCGGGAGCGGGGCCGGCTCGTCGTCGGTGCCGGCGAGCGCATCGGCTGCGGCATCGGCGGTGACCTGCGCCAGCGGCGCGGCATCCACCGGTGCGTCGGAGGGGACGGGAGTGGGCGCGGCCACGAGTGGCACCGGCGCGACCGACAGCGGTCCGCCGGCATCGACGACGCGCTGCGCATCCTCGGCCTGCGCGAGCAGCCCGCGCACGGTCGCCAGCTCGCCGGCCAGCACGCGGCGCTCCTCGGCCAGCGTCGCGAGCACGCCATCGTGCTCGGCCTGCAGCGCCGACCAGCGCGCATCGTCGTATTCGCCGACCGCGTGGCGCAGCTCGGCCTCGGCCCGTGCGTCCTGTCGCGCATCGGCATCGCGCCCGAGCGTGGCATCACGGGCGGCGAGCGTCTCGGCCCCGGCCGCGAGCGCGCTCACGTGGGTGCCGAGCTCCCGGAGCACGCCGGTGAGGCGCTCGCCGTAGTCGCCGCGCACGCGGTCGACGACGTGCGCCGGCATCGTGCTCCGCTTCGCCTCGAGCGAGCGCAGCCATCCCTCGAAGCGCGCACGCTCGCCAAGGAGCGTGCTCACCGTCTCCAGCGTCGCCGTCATGTCCGTCATGCGTGGTCTCCGCCACCGGGTCGAGTGCGGCGCGCGCGCAGGGCCTGCAGCGCAGCCGCGTCCAACGTAACCGCGCCGCCGAGCAGGCGCGCCACGAGCAGGATGCGTGCAGCCTGCTCGAGGTGCTCCATGCGGTCGTGCGCCTGGCGCAGCGTCGCGCCGACCGTCACCGCGCCGTGGTTCGCGAGCAGGAGGGCATCGTGCGTCGCCACGTACGGCAGGATCGCCTCGCCGACGGCGGGCGTCCCGGGGGCACCATACGGGGCGACCGGCACCGGGCCAAGGGCGACGATGACCTCGGGGAGGACGTCGTCGATGATCGGGCGCCCGGCGGCCGCGAAGCCGGTCGCGACCGGCGGATGCGCGTGCACCACCGCCGCGATGTCCGGGCGTTCGCGATGCCAGACGAGGTGCAGTCCGAGTTCGCTCGACGGCGCGTGGGCACCGGCCACCCACGTGCCGTCGAGGGCCACCTCGCAGAGGTCGTCGGGATCGAGCTCGCCCTTGCGGAAGCCCGCCGGCGTGACGAGCAGGCGATCGGGGGCGACGCGCACCGAGATGTTGCCGTCCTGCCCCGCGATGAGTGCACGGGCGGCGAGCCCCCGCCCCACCGCCACGAGCTCCTCGCGGATGCGGCGCGGACTGGCCAGCGCGCGCGAGCCGCTCACGCCAGCTCGTGCACCACGCGCCCGCCGACCACGGTGCGCACCACGCGCCCGGTGAGCGTCTCGCCAAGCCACGGCGAGTTTCGCCCCTTCGAGCGGAAGTCGTCGCCCCTCACCGTCCACGTGCGCGCGGGATCGAAGACCGCGACGTCGCCGATCGCGCCGCGTCGCAGCGAACCGCCCTCGAGGCCGAAGACGCGCGCCGGTGCGCAGCTCAGCCGCTCGACGAGTTCGCCGAGCGTGAGGATCTGCCCCTGCACGAGCCAGGTGAGGAGCACCGAGAGCGCCGTCTCGAGGCCGACGATGCCGTTGGGTGCGAGTGCGAACTCGCGCTCCTTCTCGTCGTAGTGGTGCGGCGCGTGATCGGTGGCCACGCAGTCGATGGTGCCGTCCTTGAGCGCCGCGCGCAGCGCCTCCACGTCCTTCCAGGTGCGGAGCGGCGGATTCATCTTCGCGTTCGTGTCGTACTGCCCCACGCGCTCGTCGGTGAGCACGAGATGATGCGGGCACACTTCCGCGGTCACGGGGATGCCACGCTCCTTGCCCCAGCGGATGAGCTCCACGCTCCCCTCGGTGCTCATGTGGCAGAGGTGGGCGTGGCCGCCGGTCCGTCGCGCGAGGAGGATGTCGCGGATGACCATGATCTCCTCGGAGCGTCGGCTCCTCGCAGTGGTCGGCGACCGGGATGCCGAAGGTGCGCGCGTACTCGAGCGCGCTGCGGAAGAGCTGCGCGCTGACGACCGGCTTGCCATCGTCGCTGATGGCGACCGCACCGGCGGCGACCATCTCGCCGATCTCGGTGAGCTGCTCGCCCCGCTGCCCCACGCTGATCGCGCCGATGGGATAGACACGCGAGGCATTCGCGCGCTCGGCCTGTGCGCGGATGAAGCCGATGGCGGCCTGGTTGTCGGTGACGGGATCGGTGTTGGGCATCGCGCAGACGGCGGTGAAGCCGCCCGCGGCCGCGGCGCGCGCGCCGGTGGCGATCGTCTCCACGTCCTCGCGTCCGGGCTCGCGCAGGTGGCAGTGCACGTCGATGAAGCCCGGCGCGACCACCAGCCCGCTGCAGTCGACGCGATCGGCGTCGTCGGGGCCGGCGATGCGTCCCCCCACCGACTCCACGCGCCCGTCGACGATGAGCACGTCGCCCACCGCATCGAGGTGGATCGACGGATCGAGGAGGTGGCCACCGGTGAGGAGGAGCGGACGCATCATGGATCTCCCGCGGCCGCGCCGGCGGCCGCCGCCTGGTCGGGGCGTCCGCCCCGGAGAAGGTAGAGCACCGCCATCCGCACGGCCACGCCGTTCGTGACCTGGTCGAGGATGACGGAGTGCGGCCCGTCGGCGACGTCGCTGTCGATCTCGACGCCGCGGTTCATGGGGCCGGGGTGCAGGATGAGGAGCTCGCGCGGTGCGCGCGCGAGCCGTTCGCGCGTGACGCCGAAGACGCGGTTGTACTCGCGGAGGCTCGGGATGTAGCCGGCCTCCATGCGCTCGAGCTGCAGCCGGAGGATGTTGAGCGCGTCGGCCCACTCGATCGCCTGCTCGATGCGATCGATGACGGTGACGCCGAAGACCTCCTCGGCGCCGTGCGGGAGGAGCGAGCGCGGGCCGCAGATCGCGACCTCGGCGCCGAGCTTGCGCAGCCCGTGGATGTTGCTGCGGGCGACGCGCGAGTGCAGGACGTCACCGCAGATGCAGACGCGCTTGCCGGCGAGCGTGCCCCAGCGCTCGCGGAGCGTGAGCAGGTCGAGCAGCCCCTGCGTGGGGTGCTCGTGCGTGCCGTCGCCGGCGTTGATCACGTTCGAGTCGATGCGATCGGCGAGGAAGCGCGCGGCGCCGCTCGCGCCGTGGCGGATGACGACCATGTCGATCCGCATCGCCTCGAGGTTGCGCGCGGTGTCGACCAGCGTCTCGCCCTTGCTCACGCTCGACCCCTGCACCGCCACGTTCACGGCATCGGCGCTGAGGCGCTTCTCGGCGAACTCGAAGCTGATGCGGGTGCGGGTGGAGGGCTCGAAGAAGAGGTTGACGACGGTCGCGCCGCGGAGCGTGGGGACCTTCTTGATGGCGCGCTCGCTGACCGCCTTGAGCGGGACGGCGGTGTCGAGGATGCCGGTGATCTGCTCCGCGGTGAGCGACTCGAGGTCGAGCAGGTCCTTGCCGAGGGAGAGCGGCATGCGCTCAGGCGGCGCGCGGGCGGCGCGGCGCGAGCAGGACGGCGTCCTGGCCGTCGAGCTCCTCGACCTTCACGTCGACGAGCTGGTCCTCGAGCACGCTGATCGTCTTGCCCACGACATCGGCGCGGATCGGGAGCTCCTGGCCACCGCGGTCGATGAGGACGGCGAGGAGGATGCGCGCGGGGCGCCCGAAGTCGGCCAGCTCGTCGAGCGCGGCGCGCACGGTGCGGCCGGTGTAGAGCACGTCGTCGACGATCACGACCACGCGGCCGTCGATGTCGACCGGGAGCTCGGTGGTGCCGACGACGGGGCGCGGGCCGATGGTCTGCAGGTCGTCGCGGTAGAGCGTGATGTCGAGCGCGCCGCGCGGGACGCGCCCGCCCTCGCGGGCGTCGATGAGGGCGGCGAGGCGGGCGGCGAGGGGAACGCCGCGGCGCTGGATGCCGACGAGCACGAGGCCGTCGGTCCCGCCGGTGCGCTCCACGATCTCGTCGGCCATGCGCCGGAGCGTACGCTCGCAGGCGCGCGAATCGAGGATCACGGTGGACGCGGTCATGGCGCGGCGAAGATGCCCCGGCCGCCACCGGAACGGAAGCCGGGGCCGCTGTGCCACGCCGTCAGCCGAGCGTGGCGCGGGCGACGAGCATCGTGGCCGGGTCGTCGGTGAGGATCCCGGTCACGCCGCTCCGCCAGAGCCGGAGCGCATCGGTGCGGTCGTTCACCGTCCACACGTGCACCGGCACCCCCAGCGGGCGCGCCATGGCGGCGAGCGTGGCGATGGGGAGCGTGATCGCGCCGTGACGTTCGGGGATCGCGAGCGCGGCCATGGGGAGCCGGCCTGGGGCGACGCCGAGCCAGGCGCGCGCGCAGAAGGCGAGCATGTCGCGCTGCGATGCGGTGGAGGCGACGCCCGCCGCACGCAC
>JALOPO010000166.1 GCA_025453855.1 Gemmatimonadaceae bacterium | reverse complement strand
ACGGATCGCCTCGATGAGCGCGGGCTCGCCAGCGTCACGCTGCTGGTGCGCCGGGAGGAACCAGTTCCAGCAGCGCCGCGGGTTCGCCGCCGGCGGTTGCTCCGCATACGCCACGATCCAGCCACGCTCGGTTGCGGCCCGATCGAGGCGCGAGCCGCGCGCGAAGTCGGCGGCGTCCTGCGTGCAGCCGTGGAGCACGAGCAGGAGCGGCCGTGGCGTGCGTCTGTCGCCGGCCGGCACCACGAGCCGGTAGCGCCGCGCGCCCACCGGCGACGTCGCGAGCTCGATCACGCGGACCTGCACCGAATCGGGCGTCATGCGCGCCCCCTGCTGACGTGGCGGCATGCCCGGCGGCGCGGGGGGCGCGGCCGGGGCGAGCGCCCGCGACGACGGTGCGAGGAGCACCGACGTCGCGAGCAGCGCGATCCGGATCACCGGTCGAACCGGAGGCCGGCGAAGACCATCGTCCCGATCGCCGGTGCATTGAGGAACTCCACGTGCTTGCGCCCGAAGCCGCAGCGACCGCCGTTCGGGTCGAGCCCCCACGGCTGCGCGGCCGCGACCCACTGCGGCGTGAGCTGCCGCCCCTTCTGGCAGGTGAAGAGGTTCTGCACGCTCACGTTGAACACCGCCCCCTGCCTCGGCAGGCGCCAGCCGCCGCTCAGGTCGAGCGACCAGAAGCCGGGGATGAAGCCGTTGTTCACGCCCGAGGTGAAGCGATACGTCTGCGAGCTGCGCACCGACACGCCGAAGCGCCCGCGCCCCTGCGCGCCGAGCGCGAGCCAGTCGATCCCCGCGTTCCAGCGCACCGACGGCGCGTTGAGCGAGGTGGCCTCGGCGAACTGGCCGGGGACGTTGTTCGGGTCGCTCGCGCGCCGCTCCACGCGATCGAGGCGGATCCAGCTCCACGTCCCGTTGAAGACCACGTCGTCGGCGAAGAGATAGCGCACGCCCGCATCGGCGCCGCGCACGCGCGCCTTGCCGAGATTGAGGTATGTGAGCGCGATCTGCTGCGCGCCGGTCGTGGGGTCGGTGAAGCGCGCGCCCGTGTTGTCGTGGAAGAAGGTCCCGGCGAGCGGGTTGGCGACGGTCACCAGCGGCGACAGGAAGGCGTCGTAGAAGCTCCGGTAGCCCGCGACGTCGACGAAGAGCTTCTCGGCGAAGACGCCCTTGTAACCCACCTCGTAGGTGTCGTTGACCTCGGGCTCGATGGCGGCGAAGGTCTGCTGCACGACACCGGCGGCGTTGCGCACGGTGAAGCCGTTGCGGTTGTTGATGACGCCGATCCCGGGGAAGCTCGCCGCCGCTGGCGGCGAGAAGTTCGGGAAGAAGAAGGACGTCTGGAGGGTGGTCGGGCTCTTGAAGGCGCGGTTGTACGAGATGCGGAAGGTATTGTCGCGCACCGGCGTCCAGAGGAGCGCGGCCTTGGGGCTGAACTGCGGATCGTAGAAGTCGTGGCGGTCGTAGCGGCCGGCGAAGACGGTCCGGAGCCACGACGTCCACGGCGTCTCCACCTGCGCATAGCCGCCCAGCTGGTCGATGACGATGTCCTCGCCGGTGAAGCGGTCGGTGAGCCACTGGCGGTTCGACGAGACCTGGTCGCGCCGGAACTGGCCACCCCAGACCACGCGCGTGTCGAACAGCGGCGCGATCCGGAAGTTGTTCTGGATCTCGGCCGCATTCAGCCGCCCGTCGGTCGGGAAGTCCGAGAGGTTGCGCAGCGAGTCGACGCTCAGCGTGGGGAAGCGGACCTGGTTCTGCGAGAAGGCGTTCAGCTGGTAGGTGCCGCCCGACTGCGACTGCGCACGGTAGGCCTGCGCGAACCAGTGCTCGCTGCTCCAGCGCGCCTGCACGTGGCGATACTGCCAGTTCTCGAGCTGGTTGCGACCGACGTTCGTGTTGCCGAGGCCGTTGAAGAGCGACGCGCCACCACTCAGCTCCAGCCGGCCGCCGTTGCCGGCGTACCAGACGAGCGAGCCGCCGCCGCGCGTGACGTTGGTGTTGAAGCTCGCGTTCGACTCGCGGACGCGCTGCCCGGGGATCACCGGCGCGTAGAAGTTCGTGTTCTCCCAGTCGTCGGCGCTCGAGTGCTCGGCCGTCACCTTGAAGCCGATCCGCCCGTCGCCCGTCACACCCGCGTGGCGGAGCTGCACGCCGGTGTACGAGCGGTTGCCGACCGTCGCCTCGAGCGTGGTGCCGGGGAACTGCTTCGGGTCCTTGGTGGTGAGCGTCACCACGCCGTTGCTGGCATCGGGGCCGTAGAGCGCCGAGCCGGGGCCCACGACCACCTCCACCGCCGCCAGGTCGACCTTGGGGATCGTGGTGAAGTTGCCGACCGGGAGGCCGTTCTCGGGGAGCACGGCGATGCGCCCGTCCTCCATCTGCAGCATGCGGTTGTTGAACGCGCTGTTGAAGCCGCGCGCGTTGATGCCGACCGCCAGCATGCCGGTCTGGATGAAGTCGACGCCCTTGACCGCCTTGAGCGCCGGCCCGAAGGAGTTGCCGGCGGTGGCCGCGATCTCGCTCGCCTCGAGGCGCGAGATGGTCACCGGCGCATCGGTGATGCGCTCCTCCCGCCGCGACGCCGAGACGACCACCCCCGCCAGCCGCGCCGTGGCGCGGGCGAGCACGACGTCGAGCGTGGTCGTGCCGCCGGCGGTGACGGCGACGTTCGGGATCGTGCGGGCGATCTCGCCGATGCGCTGCACGCGCACGGTGTAGCTCCCCGCGGGGAGGCCCGCGATCACGTAGCGCCCGTCGATCCCGGTGAGGGCGCCGCGATTGGTGCCGGTGACCGCGACCTGCGCGTTGGCGATCGGGGCGCGCGTACTGTCGGTCACCGTGCCGGCGATGCGACCCGTGGCGGCCTGCGCGGCCGCGGTGGTTGCGCCGAGCGCGAGGGCCGCGAGGGCACACGCGAACTGGCGCCACGAACGGAGAGACGACATCGGGGAGCTCCTCCGGAGGAACGGGGGCGAAGGGGGAACTGCGGGCACAGCACGTGGCGCCCGTCGCCGGGCGCACACGGGACGGGACGCGCGATCACGCGCGGGCGCGATGGCGCGGGCGATCATGACGACTCCTCGGCCGGCACGAGCACCGTCGCCTCGCCGTCGACCACCAGCTCGCCGTGCTGGTTCGTGCAGGTGGTGGCGAGGATCACGCGGCGCTTGGCGGCCACGATCTCGCGCACCTCGGCGCGCGCCGTGATCGTGTCGCCGAGCTTCACGGGGCGCGTGAAGCGGAGCGTCTGCCCCAGGTAGATGGTGCCGGGCCCGGGGAGCTTCATCGCGATCACGGTCGAGATGAAGCTCGCCGAGAGGAGCCCGTGCGCGATGCGTTCGCCGAAGCGCGAGCGCGATGCGGCCACCGCGTCCACGTGCACCGGGTTGAAGTCGCCGGAGAGGCCGGCGAAGGCGATCACGTCGGCCTCGGTGACCGTCTTGGTGAACTCGGCCACCATCCCGACCGCGAGGTCGTCGAAGCGCATCGTCAGCTCTCCATCACGAGGCGGATGTCATCGGCGAGCGTGGCCGCGGCGCCGTGCCGCGTGAGCCGGCTCACGGCGAAGAAGACGAGCATCGAGCAGGCGAGCGAGAGCCCGGCCACGCTCACGCCCGCGGGGACGCTGATCACCTTCAGGAAGGCGAGCGTCTCGCAGGCGAGCGTGACCACCAGCCCGGTGGAAATGCTCGCGATCGCGCCGGCCCGCGTGGCTCCCTGCCAGTTCAACCCGATCGCGAGCGCCGGCACGAGCGTGCTCGCGAAGAGGCCGTAGCCGAAGATCCCGAGGAAGGCGACCATCGACTTGGACGCGGTGGCCACGGCGATGGCGAGCAGCGAGATCACCACCGTCGCGATGCGTCCCGTGCGGAGCGGATCGCGCACCGTGCGGCCGAAGGCGCGCGGGAGGTCGTGGGTGATCGCCGCCGCGCCGATGTTCATGAAGCTGTTGGTGATGCTCATCGTCGCCGCCGCCACGCCGCTGAAGACGAGCGCGGCGAGGAGCGTGGGCGTGAACTGCAGCAGGAAGGTCGGCGTCGCGTCGTCGGGGCGGGCGAGCGGCGGCACGCGCCCGCTCGCCACCATCGACTTCATCGCCACGCCGACGCCGAAGAAGAGCAGCAGCACGAGCACCAGCCCCACCGTCTTGAGCAGGGGGTACCAGCGCAGCTGCCGCGGGTCGCGCAGCATGTAGTACTTGTGGATCGCCGCGGGCTGGCCGAGCGACCCGACGCCGAAGACGAAGAAGAGCGAGAGCGCCTGCAGCGGCGCCATCTTCCCGAACGGCCCCAGGAACTGCGGATCGGTGGCGAGGATCGCGCGGCTGTGGCCACCGAGCCCGCCACCGCCGAGCTGCAGCACGACCGCGAAGACGAGCACCGAGGAGATCGCCATCAGCGTCCCCTGCAGCACGTCGTTGTAGATGCCCGCGAGGATCCCCCCCGCCACCGAGTAGGCGAGCGTGATCCCCATCCCGATCCAGACGCCCGGCACGAGCCCGACGCCGAAGATCGCGTCGAGCACGACGCCCATCGCCAGCGCGTTGGTCGCCATGTAGCCGACCACGCCGACGAGGATCGCGACCGCCGCGAGCCCCTGCGCCGCCGGCGAGTCGTAGCGTGCGCCGATCGCGTCGGGGACGGTGAGCATCGGCCGCACCTCGCCCAGCAGGCGCATGCGCTTGGCCAGCACCCACGCCCCCATCACGTTCGTCACGCTCGCCGAGAGCGAGATGAAGAGCGCGCCGAGGCCCGCGCTGTAGAGGAGCCCGGGCCCGCCGATGAAGGCGAAGCCGGAGACGCTCGTGCTCACGCTCGCGACGGTGAGCGCGACCAGCCCGATCCCCTCGCCGGCGACGAAGAAGTCGCTCGCCGTCCTCGTGCGGCGCGAGGCCCAGACGCTGATCGCGACGATGAGCCCGAGGTAGCCGAGCGCGACGCCCATGATGAGCGGACGCGCGAGCGGCGGGAGCGCCGTCGCACCGGCCACCGGCCCGGC
>JALOPO010000165.1 GCA_025453855.1 Gemmatimonadaceae bacterium | reverse complement strand
TTCCGTGCGCTGTTGCAGGCGCAGGGCTTCGTCGACATCGAGATCGAACCCACGCGCGTCTACGACGCCAGCGCGGCGCGCACCTTCCTCGAGCAGGCCGGACTTCCCGTCGAGGAGCACCTTGCCGCACTCGAGGGACGTGTCATGGCCGCCTTCGTGCGCGCCACCAGGCCGGCGGCCGCGTGACGACGTCGGTCGCGGGATCGCCGGCACGCGAGCTCCTGTCGCGGCACGCGTTGCGCGCCGCCACCCTCGACGACCGTCCCGCCCTCGAGGCGCTGCTGCGCCGGGCCGCGCTCCCGCTCGAGGGCGTCGCCGACATCCTCGCGCGCGCTCCGGACGACGTGATCGTGGCGGCACACCGCGATGCGGTCGACCCGGCACACGCACTCGCCGGGGCCGCCGCCCTCGAGGTACGCGGTGAGGCGGCGCTCCTGCGTTCGGTCGCGGTCGATGTCGGCCTGCGCGCGACCGGCCTCGGGAGCGCGCTCGTGCGCGACCGGATGCGCAGCGCGGTGCGTCGCGGGTTGCGCGAGGCGTGGCTGCTCACGACGACGGCGGCCGACTGGTTCCCGCGCTTCGGCTTCGTCCCCGCCACCCGCGACGACGCGCCCTCGGCGCTGCGCGAGACGGTCGAGTTCCGCAGCGCCTGCCCGGCGTCGGCCACCGCGTTGCGGGCCGCGCTCGTGCCGAGGCACCGGATCCTCGTGCTCTGCACCGGCAACTCGGCCCGCAGCCAGGTGGCCGAGGCGCTCATCGCCACGCATGGCGCGGTGCGGGCTGCCGGCGTGGTGCACGCGGCCAGCGCCGGCTCGCATCCGGTGGCGCGCGTGAATCCGGGAGCGATCGACGTGCTCGCCCGCAACGGCATCGCGTGGGACGGCGGCGTGCCGCGCACCATCGACGCCGTGTCGCAGGGAGCGCCCTTCGACCTCGTGATCACCGTCTGCGACGATGCGCGCGAGGCCTGCCCCGTGCTTCCCGGTGCGGCCTCGGTGCACTGGGGGCTCCCCGATCCCGCGCACGCCGGCGACGACGGCACGCGCGCGCGCGCCTTCGACGCCACGTACGCCGCGCTCGCCCCACGTGTGGCCGCGCTGCTCGCGCTGCCGCTCGCCCAACTCGCCCCCGCGGCCCTGCGTGAGGCCGCGCAGCGCATCCACGACACGCTCCCGCAGCCGCCCCTCGCGTGATGCGACGGGCGGTGCCGGTCAGCGCGGCGGCGCCCCCGCCGGCATGGTGCCGTCGGGCCGCCGCGCACCGCGCGCGGGGATCCGCTTGAGCGGTTCACGCCAGCTCTCGAGCTGGCCGCGCCGCTTGCCGATGATCCCCTTCGCCCGTTCCTGCTGCGCCGGCTGCAGGAGCGCGGCGACCTGCTCGGCCGCGCGCTCCTCGTTCGTGACGACGAGGTCGAGCGCCTCCTTCATCACCGGGAGCGAGGCCATGTAGCTCTTCATCGACTCCTCGTCCGGCTGCGACTGGTTGTTCGCCGGCGGCTTGATCGCCCGCTGCGCCTGGTCATAGCCCACCAGCGCATCGCCGTTTCGCGTGAAGAGCGAGTCGCCGATGGCGGTGATCGCCGCCAGCTGCGTCGAGTCGAGCGCGAGCCCATGCCCGCCGGCGGCATCCCGCCGGCCCGGCTTCCCATGCCGCCGCCCATCCCGCCGGGCATCATCTGCGCGTTCACGAGCAGCGGGGCGAGCGCGAGCGTCGCGAGCGCGACGAGCGGACCAATGCGAGCGAGGCAGCGTGACGACATGAGCACGCCTGTTCTCGGGAAAACTAGCAGGCGAATTGACGGGCTCCACGGCCGCGCGGTGCCCGGTCGGGCCGCGCGCGTGCGCTCACGGACCGGGCGTCGCCTGCGCCGAACTCCATGGCGCGCGCATGGCGACCGCGACTGCAGCTGCGCCACTGTCGCCGCGTGCAGGCATTGCCGAACGTGCCTCGCCGCAGCTCGCAACGAATGCGGCGCTCGCGCACGCGGGCGGCAGGAAGCGGGACCGAGCCATGGGGCGGGGCGGTGTCACGGGAAGCGCGGGCTCGACGAGGCTATGTCCCGATGATGGAACATGCGAGCACGTCGCGCCACGTCGTGCGCCCTTACGGCAGCCGCACCAACGCCATCCCGTCCGGCTCGCGCCCCGCCGCCAGCAGCCGCGTCACCGTGCGCGTGCGCAGCGCCACCTCGGCGATTCGGTCCATCGCCGCCAGCGCCACGAACGCCCGCGTCCCGGTGGGATCGATCACGATCCCGAGCGGCACCGCCGAGCCGCGCATCTGCGCGCCGAGCATCTGCCCGCGCGCGAGCGTGGTGTCGAGCGGGATCGCGAGCGTCCCGTCGGCGCGCTGCGCCGCCACGTCGTAGAAGCCGATCGTGCTCGACTGCGCGTTCGAAACGAGCGCGGTGCGACCGTCGGACGTGAACTTGAGGCGGTTCGGGAACTTCCCCGTCGGCAGGCTCGCCAGCGTGTCGAGCGTCGCGGCGTCGAGGATCGTCACCTTCTCGAGCACGCGATCGGCGGCCCACAGCCGACGCCCGTCGGGCGAGAGATCCATCGCCTCGGGAAAGCGTCCCGTGACCATCGTGCGTGTCGCCGTTCCCTGTGCGAGATCGAGCAGCGAGACGCTCCCCGATCCGAGATTCGCGGTGTAGACACGCGCCCCGTCGGGCGAGGTGACGAGCATGTGCGTCCCCGACTGGTCGGTGCGGATCGCGCGCTCCACGCGCCCCGCCTCCACGTCGACGACCAGCACCGCCTGGTTCGCCTCGACGGTCACCACCACGCGACGCCCGTCGGGGAGCCACTGGATCCCGTGCGGACGACGGTACTCGCCGAGGTCGATCGTCCGCACCGGCCGACGCGCCACGAGATCGAGCACGGTGAGCGAACGTCCCGGTGCCGGACCGGTGCCGTAGTTGCACGCCACGGCGATGCGCCCGTCGGCGCGCGCCGCCACCTCGTGCGGCCCTTCACCCACGGGCATCGTCGCCACCGTCCGGCCGTCGGTGAGGTCGAGGAGCGACGCGCTCGCCTCGCCCTTGTTGAGCACGAGCAGGTGCGTCGCGGCGAGTGGTGCCGGCGCGGGTGTGGCCGTCGTGTGCGCGGCCGGCGACGGGGCCCCGCTCGCGCGGGTGCAGGCGGTGGCGACGAGCAGGATGCCGGCGAGTCGGGCGTGGCGGCGCATGGCGGGAGCGGTGCGGGGGAGGGCCGACGGGTGCGCGGGGCGGGCGCAGCCTCAGGCGACGCTCCCGCATGGGATGGACACGCGGACGTGCCCGCGCCGTTGTCGCGGGATGCTGGCCGCCGCGCGCGTCAGCGGCGCGCGTCCCCCATGGCGACCACCGCGTCGAGGAAGCGCTGCCGATGGTCGAGCACGCCCGCCACGATCGCGTCGTGCACCGCGGCCGGAAAGTCGGCCGGGAGCACCCGCTCCAGCGATCGCGCCGCCGACTCGGCCCCGTCGACGAGGGCGATCATCCGCGCCCAGGCGGTGCGCGACGGCAGGCGATCGGCGAGCGCGCGCCAGTGCGAGGCATGGATGCGGGCCAGCTCGTCGTGCGGCGACGTCCCGCGCAGCGCCATGGCGAGCCGTGCCTTCTGGCGGGGCAGCATGCCAGGCCCGCGCCCGATGATCGGCCACGCCGAGAGCACGTCGTAGAGCGGCGTCATGACGAAGCCGTCGCGGCGCAGGAAGATCGAGAAGTTCTTCGCGTGCCCGTCGGTGGCGGCGAGGAGCCAGAAGGCGAGCTGGGCGAGGGCGAAGTCGAGCGTGTCCTCCTCGGGGCGGCTCCCGCGCGTGAGGAGCTCGACGCAGCGCGCGATCCCGGGTCCGCCATCGCTCTCGTACTTGCGATCGGGCGCTGTCGCGGTCGCCTGGCAGAGATCCTCCTGCGGCAGGCGCGCGAGCCATGGCACTGCATCCGCCCCCCGCGCGACGAGCCGGCGATCGAAGCGCTCGACCACGAGGGCGCGCACCGGGCCGTGCTCGTCCGTGAACGTCGCCATCGATGCGTCGGTGACGCGCAGGCCGAGCGCGCGCAGGAAGGCGAGGCAGAGCCACTCGTTCTCGACCGATGCGTGGAGGTCCGCGCGCATCGCGCCCACCAAGCCGAGCGGAAGCTTCAGGATGTGCGTCGTCGGCGTCGCGCCGATCGGCCGGTGCCACGCACCATCGCGCTTGAGGAGCGCGGTCTTCTCCTGCGCGCCGGCGATCGAGATGCGGAAGTCCGCGTCGGGCGATGGCGCCCCGATCCCGAAGCGGTCGTCGGTGGACTGGTGTCGCAGGATCGTGGCCACCTCGTGTTCGGCGAGGGCCACGCTCTCGATGCGGCGTACGTCGCCGGCCGGCTCGCCGAGCGGGAGGAGCTGCACGGCGCCCACGCAGTCGCGACCGATGGCCGCCAGCAGGGCACGTGGCTCCATGCTGCCGGTGCCGAAGCGGCGCGCGATGCGTCGCCTGATCGGGAGCGAGTCGGGGAGGAGGTTCTCGAACCATGTGGCGACGACGTCGCCACGGTGCGCAATGTTGCCCGGGGTGAAGGGAAGCGTGAGCGAGAGGGGGCGCGCATTGGGCGTGTCGACCCACTCGGCATCGTATGCGAGTGTCTCCACGCCACCGTCGGTGCGGCTCCATGTGGCGGCACGCTCGCCGTTGATCCAGACGGCGAGGGGTGGGAAGCGTGGAGAGGGGCCCGGCATCACCACTCCGCATCGGCCGGGCTCTCGCGCACGAGCCGCCGGTCGTCGAGCATGACACGGGCACCGAGTTCGGCGACGATGGCGAGGATCTGCGCGAGCGCGACACCACTCGGGTCGCGCTCGATGGCCGAGACGCGCCCCTTGCTCACGCCGAGTCGGCGTCCGAGCTCGGCCTGCGTCATGCCGCGCGCCTTGCGGAGCGCGCGCAGCACCGGGCCGGCACTGCCGGCGTCGATGAGTGGGTACATGGGGAGCTGGGCTGGTCGCAGAAGTCGTCCGATTGCAAGACTACGGCAGTCAACCTATTGGTGAACTATCGTGAAGTCAATCTTTAGGTTGACTATCTGATAGTTCATCAATCGCGAGACATGTGCCCGAGCTGCCTTGATCGCGGCGGCACCCACGGGGGCACCCCCGCCGGACATGCGCCCCGACCATCGCTTGCGAGCGAGGCGAAGCCCCCCGCGCCATACCGCAGGTCCCAGAGCTCCGTCGCCGTCCCCACCCGCCGCCAGGCCGGCACGCGCATGAAGCGCAGCGCCGCCGCCAGCCGGCAGTCGCGCCGCGCCAGCGCCGCGAGCGCGCCGGCGGGCGCCGTCCACTCCCCGGTCCAGCGGACCGTCGCCGTCCCGGCCAGGCGCACCGAGTCGAGCCCCGACGCCGCGCGCGTGCGGCACCCCGTCGGCGCGCGCAGCGCCGGCACCGGGCGCACCTCCGCCCCGCGTGCGTGGTAGGTCGTCGCATCCTCCCAGACCACGATCGCCGACCAGCAGAACGGATCGGCGACGCCGGGCGAGAGCACCACGTCGTCCACCGCGGCCGGCACGGCCGCGCGCACCGCCGCCTCGGCCGCGCGTCCCGCGGTGAAGAAGACGCCCTCCACCGCCACCCAGGCGCCGATGGCGATCGCCACCCGCGCGAGCGCGCGTGCCGGCGCACGGGTGCGCCACGCCGCCACCAGCGAGGCGATCGCCCCCGCGGTCAGCGCGACCGCGACCGCGCTCGTGGTGAACGACGTGACCCACGCCGCCATGAGGATCGCGACCAGGAGCGCGGCGAGCAGGCCGCGCGTGACGCGGGTACGCTCGCCGGCCACGACCAGCGGGATCGCCACCACCCAGAGCCACGGCTCGACGATGAAGATCGCGTCGCCGTAGTACCACCGATTGTCCCACGGCCAGAACGGATGCACGCCGTAGCTGTTGGTCCAGTCGAGCACGATGTGCGAGAGCGTGCCGAGGAGCGCCACGGCGAGCGTCGCGCGACTCGCCGCCGTGGTGCGCAGGTCGCGCCGGATCGCAAGCGCGAGCCCCCACACCAGGAGCGCGGCCGCGATCGCCATCACCAGCGTATGCGTGTGCCCGCGATGGTGGAGCATGTAGCCGAGCGTCTCGGGACCGCGCCCGATCCCCGACCAGGCGAGGTCGATGTCGGGGAGCTCGGCCGTCACCACGCCGGCGGCGACGATCGTGCGACGTGCGCCATCGGGCAGTGCGTGCCCGCGCGCGCGGTGTGCGGCGACGACCGCATCGGCGATGAGGAGCCCGGCGAGGGCGTGCGTGACATTGTCCACGGGCGAGTGCGATCAGTGGCGGGGATGGACGTGCGGCACGGGCACGTGATGGGCGCTCGCACGCGGGGCGCAGGGTGTCGAGGCGATGCCCCGACTCCCTGCGCCCCGCTGTCATGGCGCACGGCTGCCGCCGTCGCGGGCGGCCGACGTGCGCTCAGACGTCCAGGTTGCTCACGAAGCGCGCATTCGCCTCGATGAACTCGCGCCGCGGCTCGACCGCGTCGCCCATGAGCGTCTGGAAGATCTGGTCGGCGAGCACCGCATCCTCCATGCTCACGCGCAGCACCGTGCGGCGCTCGGGATCCATGGTCGTGTTCCAGAGCTGGTCGGGATTCATCTCGCCGAGTCCCTTGTAGCGCTGGATCACGACGTTCTTCTTCCCCTCGGGGCCGGCCAGCCGCTCGACGTACTCGTCGCGCTCCTTCTCGTCGTAGGCGTAGAACTCCTCCTTGGCCCGCGCCACGCGGTAGAGCGGCGGCTGCGCGATGTAGACGAAGCCGGCG
>JALOPO010000164.1 GCA_025453855.1 Gemmatimonadaceae bacterium | reverse complement strand
CCGAGCATCGCCTGGTTCAACCCGCGCCAGCTGACCTTCCCGATCAAGCCGTTCAACCCCTTCTCGATCGAACTCTTCGCCTGGACCCCGGCGCCGGAGTGGGGCGGGGCGAAGGTGCGCATCCCGCTCGAGGACGACGCCATCGTGACGGCGCGCGGCGTGGAGTGGCTCTACCCGGTGAACCAGCGGATCCTGCTGGTGCGGTGATGCGGGGCGGCGGCGTGCGCGGGAGCTGCAACTGCGGCAGCACGGAGGCGCGGAGAACGACCGGAGCACGGAGGGTGTGCCAGCCATGTCCGTGTAGCGGACGGGATTTCGTGTGCAATTGGGATCAATCAACATCTTGTCTGATCAGTCCCGCATGTGCGACAGCCTCCGTATGCAAGGCCTCCATCCTCCGGCAGCACTCCGCGGCTCCGTGCTGACGCGGTTGCCGTTCCCCACGTCCTCCTCAACGTGCGTCAGGCGAGCCGCGCCCGGAGCTCGGCGATGCGGGCGCGGGCCACGGGGAGCTCGGTGCCGTCGTCGAGGAGGACGGTGTGCTGGCCGCCGCCGGCCGAGGTGAGGCGGACGATGCGATCGAGCGGGATGGCGTGCGAGCGGTGGATGCGCACGAACGTCGGCGGCAGGACCTCGAGCAGGCGCGTGAGGTTCTTGTCGTGGAGCTCGCGCCGACCATCGGCGAGATGTAGCCGGGTGTAGTCGCCGTCGGCCTCGAGGCGGCGCACGTCGCCCACGGCGACGAGGGCGACGCCATGCGGGCGCCAGACGCCGAGGTGGGTCGTGCTGCGCCCTTCGGTGCGCGCCGCGTGTCGGCCGCGATCGAGCGCACGCGCGAGGCGTCGGGCGTCGAACGGCTTGGGGACGAAGTCGAGAACGCCGAGCGCGAACGCCTCGAGCGCGCGCTCGGCATGGGCCGAGACGACGATCGTGTGGAAGGCCGCCGCGGCCGTCCGCCGCAGGAGAGCGAAGCCGTCGGCGCCGCCGAGGTTGAGATCGAGGAGCAGCACGTCGATGGGACGCGAGCGGAGCGCGTCGTCGGCATCGTCGAGGTCCGAGGCGGTCGCAATCACCGCGGTGGCGCCGAGATGCTCGCGGCACAGTCGCGCGAGCCGCTCGCGGACCAGCGGCTCGTCCTCGACGATCAGGAGGCGCACGCCACCTCGGCGCGGGTGCGCGGGAAGACGAGTTCTGTCGACCAGTGCGTGGCCGTGGCGCCGTGGTTGAAGCGCCAGCGGCCGGGGAATGCGTCCTCGAGGCTCGCCTGCACGAAGCGCGTCCCGGTGCCGGGGACGATCGTGCGCGCCGCGGCGCCATCGCGTGCCGGCACGTCCGTGCGGAGCGAGAGCTCGGCGCCGGTCGCGCGCACGGCGAGCGTGACGAGGGGCGAGCCCTCGGTGCCGGACGTGCGATCGCGCGTGGTGAGGGCGTGCACCGCGCCGTGCGTGAGCGCGTTCTCGACGATCGTGTGCAGCACGCCCGGCGGGATCATCACCGACGCGTCGTCCGCGAGCCGCTGCGGGTCGTCGAGCACCAGGTCGAGCGTGCGACGATGCGCGAGCCCCACGATGGCGAGGTGCGTGCGGCAGCGCGCGATCTCGTCGGCCAGGGGGACGAGCGCCCGATCGCTGGCGCGTCGCACCAGCCGGAACTCGTCGCCCAGGAGCGACAGCATGCGGCTCGCCTGCGGCGGATCACGCTCCAACAGCTCCTGCAGCGAGGTGAGCGTGTTCATGAGCCAGTGCGGATGGATGCTCTGTCGGAGGAGTGTGGCACGCAGCCGCTCACGCGATGCCGCAAGCGCGTCGGCCTGCACGGCGCGCGTGCGCAGCGCGTCCGCGTGCCCGAGAAGCACGAGGCAGAGCAGGGCGGCGAGCGCCACGGTGTACAGTCCATCGGCGTACGCGTAAGGAGCACGCAGCGCGGCAGCCAGTGCGGCCCCGAGCGCGACGAGGACGAACGGCGCGTCGCGGTCGCCTGGCGTGCTCCGCCGTTGCATGGCCGCGGTCACGATGGCGATGCCGGCGACGAGCGCGACGAGGTGGAGCGCGATGGTCGCCACGTCGCTGGCGCCCACGCCGAGCGTGATGCCCGCGATCAACACCACCCAGCTCCACCGGGCGGCGCGCCACCAGCGCCCGTGCATGGGAAGTGCGAAGCGCATCCACAGGTACCACGGCAGCGCGATCGCGAGCGCCGCGGTGAGCACACGGATCGCGTGCAGTCGCGCGAGATGCCATGGATAGGTGTAGCCTGCGAGGCTGCGCCACGATTCCACGATGGGGAGGGCGATCCCGATCGCGCAGAGCGCGAGCAGGAGCGTGCCACCGGAGCCACGTCCCATGCGTTGCATCACCAGCAACACGTAGATCGCGGCCACGAGGGTGCAGCCCGTGACGAGCGCGGGGAGGATCCATGCACGCGCCTGCCATGCGACGAGGCGGTCGAGCGGGGCGACCATGATCCACACGTCGGCGTGACGGGCCTGCGGCGCGGTGGACCAGTGCGACGCCTCCACCGTGACGCGATGCGTGCCGGGCGTCGCCTGCGCCGCCGGGAGCGGGGCGAGCCAGTCGATGCGGCCCGGGCGCTCGGCGGCGGCACTCGCGGCCGGGACGCCGTTGGCGCCGAGGGGGACGCCGTCCCAGGCGACCGCGAATGCGGCGCGGACCGAGAGCACGATGCCCAGCGGGGCATCGGCGGTACGCCACGGCAGGTCGACGATGGCACGAAGGCCGAAGGTGCCGCGATGCCGTGCCAGCGCCATGCCGTCGAACGGCACCCACCGCCCCGCGCGGCCGGCCGCATCGAGGCGCATCTCGATGTCGCCGCCGTACGTCGCGGCCGGACCGCGCAAGAGGGCCCATGCGGCGCCCAGCAGGAGCGCGAGCGCCACGGCGAAGGCGAGGAGAGGCGCGGCCGGGATGCGACGCAGCGTCGACATGCCGGAACGTAGGCGCTCGCGGTGCACCGCGCGTGCCGCTGGGCGAGCGGAGGTGCCGTTCAACGGGCACGCCGCGTCGGCGTGGATGGCGGCGCATAACCTCGGCCATGCCTCGATCCATCCTCATCCCGCGTGCCGCGGGCGCGCCCGATCACGCCGCGCCGCGCCGCACCACGCGAATCGCCGCCCTCGTGACGCTCGTCATCTGCGGCCTGCGTCCGCTCGCCGCGCACCCCGCGGCGGATTCGTCCGTGCTCCGCATCGAGCCGTACACCTTCGTCACGCGTAGCGGCGACTCGATCGTCGGCGAACTCGGCACGCTGCAGGTGCGACGCCGGCACGATGACCCGGCGTCGCCGACGCTCGCGCTCCGCTTCGTGCGGCTTCCCGCTCGCGCGCCGCGCGCCGGAGTGGCGCCGGTGCTCTATCTGGCCGGCGGACCTGGCGGATCGGGGATCGAGACGGCGCGCGGTGCACGATGGCCGGTGTTCGACGCGGTGCGCGCGCACGCGGATCTCATCCTCCTCGACCAGCGCGGCACGGGGCGCTCCGACGGTGCGCCGCCCTGTCCGCCGCAGGGCCGCATGGAGCTCCCGCTCGACTCACTCGTCACCGAGGCGCGCGCCCTGGCGGCGATGCGCGCGGAGGCGGAACGCTGCGTGGCCTGGTGGCGCGCACAGGGCGTCGACCTCGATGCCTTCACCACCGTGCAGAGCGCGCACGACATCGATGCACTGCGGCGCGCGCTCGGACTCCGGACCATCTCGCTGTGGGGGATGAGCTATGGCACGCACCTGGCGCTGACGACGCTGCGGCTGCACGGTGCGCAGGTCCAACGCGCGGTGCTCATGGGCACCGAAGGACCCGATCACACGATCAAGCGACCACTCGCGGCCGACAGCATCCTCGCGCGCCTGGATGCACGCCTCGCCGCCGACACGGTCGCCCGGCAGCGGATCCCGTCGGTGCGGGCCTCGCTCGCGCGCACCTTCGCTGCGCTCGATCGGTCGCCGCTGCACGTGCGCGTCGCCGGACCGGCTGGCGACAGCACGACCGTCGTGCTCGGGCGCTTCGACGTGCAGCTCCTCGTGGCGGGGATGCTGGGGCAGAGCCAGTCGGCAGTGCGGCTGCCGGCCCTGGCGCTGCTGTTCGAGTCCGGTGATCCGCGACTGCTCGCGCCGTTCGCGCGGCGCGTGAAGGTCGACGTCCCGCGTCTCGCCGCGATGCCGCTCGCGATGGACGTCGCATCGGGTGCGACCGCCGCACGCCTCGCACTCGTCGCACGTGAGGCGCAGGCAAGCCTCGTCGGTGACGCGCTGAACTTCCCGTGGCCCGGCATCGGCGCGGGCCTCGGCATCCGCGACCTCGGCGACGCCTTCCGTGCACCGGTGCGCACGCGCGTCCCGACATTCTTCGTGAGCGGGACGATGGACGGCCGGACGCCGCCGTCGAACGCGGAGGAAGTGATGCGCGGCTTCACGGATGCCACGCACCTCATCCTCGACGGCGCGGGACATGACGACGAGCTCTGGCTCTCGCACCCAGTCATCGCCGAGCGCCTCGCGGAGTTCCTCGCGGGAGGTCGCGTGGCCGGTGGCACCGTGCCCGTGCGGCAGCGGCCGTTCAGTTTCGGGGGCCCCTGAGCGCGCACGAGCGCGCACCAGCGCGGTGCTGGTGCGTACCTGCAACTGCGGCAGCACGGAGGCGCGAAGGACGACCGGAGCACGGAGGGTGCGTCGGCGACGTCCATGCAGCGAACGGGATGTCGCATGCAATCGGGACCCGTCAACTTCTTTTCTTGATGGCCCCGCACGCACATCGCGTTCCGAGTGCTACACGGACATCGCCGGCATCCCTCCGTGCTCCGGTCGTTCTCCGCGCCTCCGTGCTGCCGCAGTTGCAGTTCCCTGCGCCCGCGATGACACGCGTTCGACGCCGGCGGGGGTCACGATGTACGAATCCTCGATCCGCACCCCCATGCCGTGGAAGCGCTCGACGGCCGGTCGCACCTTGGCGATGAAGGCACGGTTGCGCGGCGTGTCGGGGAGCGCGTCGAGCATCTCGCGCGAGATGTAGAGCCCGGGCTCGATCACGAAGGCGTCGCCGACCTTGAAGGTGCGGTCGCCGGCATAGAATTGCGCGGGGTCGTGCACCTCGAGGCCGAGGCCGTGGCTGATCCCGTGGATCATCCAGAACGTCGCCTGGCGGCACGAGCGGGGCGCGTTCACGCAGTCGGTGCGCCACGGCATGTCGAGCTGCGCGTCGATGCCCTCGATGAGGCCGAGGGCGGCCAGGCCGCGTGCGCGCACCGCCTCGCTCGAGTCGAGGGCGGCGATCGAGCTCAGGCCGGGCTTCGAGTTGCGCTCGGCCGCGAGCTGCGCGTCGAGGACGAGCTGGTAGAGGAGGCGCGCGTCGGCCGGATAGCGCCCACCCACCGGGATCGTCCGCGTCACGTCGGCGGCGTAGCCCTCGTACTCGGTGGCGGCGTCGATGACGACCAGGTCGCCCGTCTGCAGCGCGCCGCGGCAGGTCGCCCGTCTGCAGCGCGCCGCGGTTGCGCATGTAGTGGAGCTGCGTGCCGCGGATCGCGCCGCCGACGATGCTCCCGTATGCCGGGCGCGCGCCCCCCTGCCGCAGGAACTCGCCCTCGAGCGCGGCCTGCAGCTCGTACTCGCGCGTCGGCGCCGGCACGCGCATCGCCGCCAGGTGGCCGGCGGCGCTGATCTCGGCCGCCCGCTTCACGAGTGCGAGCTCGGCGTCGCTCTTGCGCGCCCGCAGCGCGTAAACCGCGGGATGCGCATCGCGGACCGTCAGCGCAGGGAGCCGC
>JALOPO010000163.1 GCA_025453855.1 Gemmatimonadaceae bacterium | reverse complement strand
CGCCGGCGGTGCACGACGCCACGCTCACCTGGCACCCCGCCGGCGCAGCGGCGCCCTTCGTGCTCGACGTCGCCGCCTTCTTCCACGAGACGCTCGACGGCTGACCGGCCTGCGGCCGCCCGGCCCAGGTGGGCGCGGGCAGGCGCCTCGCTCGCGCGGGAGGCGCCCCGTCACCTGCCCCTGCCCCGCCGCCGCACCGCACGCCACCTTCCGCGCTCGTCCCACCGCGGAGGCCGTCGTGTCCCGTCGCTCGTCCATCGCCCCTGACGTCGCCACGCTCCTCGCGTGTGCGGTGCTCGGGCTCGCTCCGATCCGCATGCCAGCGCAGTCCACCGCCAGCAGCGCCTCGCCCCCTGCCCCGCCGGTCGCCGAGAAGCGCCCGCGCACCGACACGCTGCACGGCGAGGCGCGACGCGACGACTACGCCTGGTTCCGCAACCGCGAGGATCCGGCCGTCATCGCGCACCTCGAGCGCGAGAACGCCTACACCGAGTCGATGCAGCGCCACCTCGCCCCGCTGCGCGAGACGCTCTACTCCGAGATGCTCGGGCGCATCAAGGAGACCGACCTGTCGGTGCCCGAGCGCGAGGGCGGATGGTGGTACTACACGCGCACCGAGCAGGGGAAGGCCTACCCGATCTTCTGCCGCAAGCGCACGCTCGATGGCGCCGAGCAGGTGATCTTCGACCAGAACGAGGCCGCGAAGGGGAAGAAGTTCTTCTCCCTCGGCGGCTTCGAGGTGAGCCCCGACGGCACACTCCTCGCCCTCCTCACCGACACCACGGGCTACGAGGACTTCACGCTCCGCGTGCGCGACCTGCGCACCCTCACGTGGCTCCCCGATCGCAAGGAGAAGCTCGGCTTCGGGCTGGCGTGGGCGAGCGACAACCGGACGCTCTTCTACAGCACCACCGACAGCGCCAAGCGCAACGACCGCGTCTGGCGCCACCGGCTCGGCACCAGCGTGCGCCAGGACGTGGCGATCTTCCACGAGCCGGACGTCCTCTTCAACGTGCGCGTGACCCGCACGCGCAGCGGGCGCTTCGTCCTCATCGGCGCGTCGAGCTTCACGCAGTCGGAATGGCGCGTCGTCGACGCCGCGAAGCCGAGCGGCGCCCCGCGCCTCATCGCGAAGCGACGCCCGAACGTGGAATACGACGTCGACCACGGCGGCGGGCACTTCTGGATCGTGACCAACGACGGCGCCCCCGACTTCAAGGTCGCGCGCGTCGCCGACGATGCCGCCGACCTCTCGCGCTGGACCGACTGGCTCCCGGCGCGCGAGGGCGTCTTCGTCGAGGGGATCGACGTCTTCCGGGACTGGGCGGTGGTGAGCGAGCGGCGCGAGGGGCTGCGCCGGTTGCGCGTCACGCAGCTCGCGAGCGGCACCACGCACGATGTCGCCTTCCCCGAGGCGGCGTACGGCGTCTTCATGGCCGGCAACCCCGAGTTCGACACGCCCACGATCCGCTTCAGCTACTCCTCGCTCGTCACGCCGAGCCAGGTGACCGAGTACGACCTCGCGGCGCGCACGCGCAGGGTGCTCAAGGAGCAGGAGGTGCTCGGCGGCTACGATCGGACGAAGTACGCGGTCGAGCGGCGCATGGCGAAGGCGCGCGACGGGACGATGGTCCCGGTCTCGATCGTCTACCGCGCCCCCTTGGAGCGGGACGGCCAGCGCCCGCTCCTCCTCTACGCCTACGGCTCGTACGGCGCGACCACCGAGCCCACGTTCTCCAGTGGCCGCCTCTCGCTCCTCGATCGCGGCATGGTCTACGCCATCGCGCACGTGCGCGGCGGGCAGGAGATGGGGCGTCGCTGGTACGACGACGGGAAGATGCTCCGCAAGCGGAACACTTTCTGGGATTTCGAGGACGTGGGGTCGTTCCTGGTGGCGGAACGCTACACCTCGGCCGACCGGATGGTTGCCAACGGCGGGAGCGCCGGCGGCCTCCTCATGGGCGTGGTCGCCAACGAGACGCCAACGCTCTTCAAGGCGATCGTGGCCGCGGTCCCGTTCGTCGACGTGATCAACACGATGGCCGACGCCTCGATCCCGCTCACCGCGCAGGAATGGGAGCAGTGGGGCAACCCGGCAAAGGCCGAGGAGTACGCCTACATGCGCCAGTACTCGCCGTACGACAACGTGCGGGCGCAGGGCTACCCGGCGCTGCTCGTCACGAGCGGGATCAACGACAGCCGCGTCGCGTACTGGGAGCCGACGAAGTGGGTGGCGCGGCTGCGCGAGCGCAAGACCGATGGCAACCCGCTGCTGCTGCGCATGAACATGGGCGCGGGACACGGCGGCTCGTCGGGGCGCTACGAGCGGTTGAAGGAGGTCGCCTTCGATTACGCCTTCATCCTCGACCAGGTGGGGCTCGCGAGTCGCGTCGTCCCCTGACGCGCGCGTCGCCGGCGCCCACGCGCGGTGCGTGGGCGCACGGTGGCTGGCGGTGGCGGTCGGCGCTAACGTGCACGGGGGTGGTCGCGCCGCGACGATCCCTGTCGTCGTGCCGTGGCGACGCTCGCGCACCGCGCCGGGCTCGCGTGCGGTGCGGTCTCCTCGCCTCCAGCCCTCACGCGCAATGCGCCGTCGTCGTGCCGCTTTCGCCGTCCCGGTCGCGCTCCTCGCCCTCGCCGCCACCCTCGACGCGCAGGCGGCGCCGGCCCCTGCAGCGGCCGCATCGGCGGCGGCGGCGCCCCGGATCTACCTGCGCACCCCCGCCAATGGCGCGGTGGTGCGCGGCAAGGTGACCATCGCGTTCGGGCTGCAGAACTACGGCGTGGCACCGGCGGGGATCGACTTCCCGAATGCCGGCCACTTCCACCTCCTGATCGACGCCGAGCCTCCCGCGCCCGGTACCGCGGTCCTCGGCGACTTCCAGCATCGCGTGATCTCCACCGACCTCGTCTCGGCGCCGGTCACGATCACCGTGCGCTGATCCGTACAAGCGGCTGGTACGGCATGCATATCCCAGGGTTGCTCATCGCCGCGCTGCCGCTCGGCGCCGCTGCGGCACCTGCCATGCGTCCTGCGCGCACGCCGCTCGAGTGCCTGGCGTCCGACTCGGTCCCCGCGGCGGTGCGGTCGCAGCTCGCGCGGGACCGTTGCGTACTCGGACTCGCGCGCGCCGACCTCGATGGCGATGGACGCGCCGACTACGTGGTCGTGCTCGAGCAGGTCGACACGACGACGCGCCTGCCGGTCGATGCCGAGCGTGCGCGCGAAGTGGCGGTGCTTGTCGCCGACGCGCAGGGCGCGCTGCGGCTCGCGGCGCACTCCGCACGCGGCACGTGGTGCGCGAACTGCGGCGGCATGATGGGTGATCCCTTCGTCAACGTCAGCGCGCGTCGCGGTCGCTTCACCATCAATCATTACGGCGGCTCGGCCTCGCGCTGGGGGAGCGACTTCACCTTCGCGTGGGTGCCGCGGCGTCGCACGTGGCAGCTCGTGCGCGTCGAGGAGACGACCTTCCACGCGTCCGATCCTGACGGCTCCATGAAGCGGCGCGTGAGGGCGGCCGGGCGCGGGCTCGCTCCGATCGACCTCGCCCGTTTCGACATCGAGCGCTGGAACGCGGGGCGCTGATGCCGTGCGCGCTCGCGTGCGCGCACCGGTTCTCGTGCGCGCGCCGACGCTCGCGACCGCTTGCGCATGCCCGGATCGCGCCGCACTGTCGCTCCGCTCGCGCGCCGCACGCGAGGTGCCGTTCCCTCGGCGCTCCGCGCGTGCCCCCCCTGCAGCGAAGCCGCGCCTCGTGACGCACGAGGCACACGTCCGCGCACGTCGGCCGACTCCCCGTCACGGAGCGTTCCATGCGCACGACCCGGCTTACCGCCGTCACGATCCCGTCACGTCCGCTCGTGCATGCACGTCGGGCGCTCGCCGCCGCACTGCTCGCCGCCGCGATCGCCGCCTGCGACCGGCGTGACGCCGATCCGCTCTCCCCGCGCACCACGCGCGGCATCGACAGCACCGATGCCGAATCGACCGCGTTCCCGACCTCGCGCGACGTCTACCGCTGGCCCTTCGCGCAGCAGTCGCCGTGGAACCTCCCGATCGGGAACGGCGCGGTCTACGTCCCGGCGGGCTTCCAGCGCGCGAACTGGATGGGCGTCGATCGCGAGCTGATCGTGCGCGCCGCCGACGGCGATCCGCTCGTGCCCGTCTACGCGCCGGGAAGCTGGGAGCGCCGCTGCAGCGGGACCTCGAATCCGCAGTGGGACTGGATCGGCGGGCTCCGCCTGCGGCTCCCGGCCTCGCTCGTCGTCCCCGACGCCGCGCCACCGAGCACGCCGAACAACGTGACGACGATCATCCAGCCCGATGGACGCAGCCTGGTCGGGATCGCGCCGTTCGCGCGGTGCGAGGCCGGTGGCCCGGCCTACGGGTGGACGGCCACGCAGGCCAACGAGCCGCTCGAGGACATCTTCGCGGACGGATTGCGTGGCGCGCACGGCGGCTCCGGGCTCTCGGGGCTCGGCGGGAGCATCCGCCTCGGCGAACTGACCGGCAACGACCCGATCCGCCACGCGCTCAAGCTCAACGTCTGGGCGCAACGCTACCTCTTCTACGACGCCGCGGACGGCACCCCCGGCTATCGCTGGCCCGCCCGCAACGCCGACAACTACGCCGCCGGCGTCTACGGCGGACGCGTGCGCGCCGTCGAGCAGGGGACGCTGCTCGCGATCCCGCCCTCCATCTCGCTCGCCTCGCTCGGCCTCGTGACGCGCCCCGGACGCCGCATCGCGCGGGCGCTGCAGGACTACGGCGCCTACATCGTCGACGACAGCGCGTGGGATGCGTACGACCTGAACGCCGAGGCGGGCGTGGCGGAGGAGTTCGCGCAGCGCTACGGCTATCCCATGTCCACGAACAGCGGCCCCTGGTTCGAGGACATGATGCGCATCGTCGCCGTTCTCCACGCAGTCGACAACAACACGCCCGCGACCATCGGTGGCGGCGGCGTGCGACGGCGGCCACTGGCACCGCCGTTCGCACCGTGACCGGTGACGCATCGCGCGCGACGGCATCGCAGCCGCCGCGCGCGATGCGTCAGGGCACCCGCAGCGCCTCGAGCCCGCGGAAGTGGTCGAGCGCCTGCGGATTCGCGAGCGCGTCGGTGTTCGTCACCGGACGGCCGTGGATCACGTCGCGCACGGCGATCTCGGTGATCTTGCCGCTCACCGTGCGCGGGAGGTCGGGGACGGCGACGATCACTCGTGGTACGTGGTGCGGGCTCGCGCCGCTCCGCACCTGCGCGCGGATCCGCTGCATCAGCGCCTCGTCGAGCGTCGCCCCCTCGCGCAGTCGCACGAAGAGGACGATCCGCACGTCGGGCGCACCATCGACGATCACGTCCTGCCCGACGACCATCGCCTCCACCACCTCGGGCACCTGCTCCACCTGCCGGTAGATCTCGGCCGTGCCGATGCGCACCCCGCCGGGGTTGAGCGTCGCGTCGCTGCGGCCGAGGATCACGAGCCCGTGATGCGGCGTGCGCTGCGCCCAGTCGCCGTGGCGCCAGACGCCCGGATAGTGATCGAAGTAGGCGGCGCGGTACTTCCGGCCATCGTCGTCGTTCCAGAAGGCGACCGGCATGCTCGGGAAGGGCCTGGTGCAGACCAGCTCGCCCGGCATCCCGATCACCGGCGTCCCGTCGCCATCCCAGACGTCGACCGCCATGCCGAGCCCCAGGCACTGCAACTCGCCGCGATGCACCGGCAGCACCGGGTTGCCGAGCGCGAAGCACGACAGCAGGTCGGTGCCGCCACTGATGCTGCTCAGCCGCACGTCGCCGATCGCGCGCTGCACCCAGTCGTAGGAGTGGTCGGCGAGCGGGCTCCCGGTGCTGAACACCACCTGCAGCGCCGAGAGGTCGTGCGCGGCGCGCGGCACGAGCCCCTCCTTCTCGGCGAGCGCGAGATACTTGGCGCTCGCCCCGAAATGCGTGACCTCCTCCTCGGCCGCCATGCGCCAGAGGATCGCCGGCTCGTGCGCGGGCAGAGGCGCACCGTCGTAGAGGACGATCGCGGCGCCGGTGGCGAGCACGCTCGCCAGCCAGTTCCACATCATCCAGCCGCAGGTCGTGAAGTAGAAGACGCGCGACGCGGGCGTCACGTCGCCGTGGAGCAGGTGCTCCTTGCAGTGCTGCAGGAGCGTGCCGCCGTGCCCGTGCACCATGCACTTGGGGAGCCCCGTGGTCCCGCTCGAGTACATGATGAAGAGCGGATGGTCGAACGGCACGCGCTCGAAGACCGGCGCCGTCTGGAGCTCGCCGCCGAGCGTGTCCCAGCGCCGCGCGCCCGGGAGCCCGGCCAGGTCGGGATCGGGCGTCGTCGCCGCGACGACGATCACGTGGCGCACGCTCGGCAGCTGCGCGACGATCTCGCGCGTGCGCGCGAGCGTGTCGTGCACCTTGCCGCCGTAGCGATAGCCATCGGCCGCGACGAGCACCACCGGCGCCACCTGCCCGAAGCGATCGAGCACCCCCTTCGGCCCGAAGTCGGGTGAGCAGCTCGTCCAGGTGGCGCCGATCGACGCGGCGGCGAGCATCGCCACGATCGTCTCGCCGCTGTTGGGCATGAACGCCGCCACGCGATCGCCGACCCCCACGCCCATCGCGCGCAGCGCTCGCGCGACGCGCGCCACGTCACGCGCCAGCTCGGCGTGCGTCCAGCGGTTCGCGAAGCCGCGCTCGGTCCAGGCGATGATCGCCGGCGCATCGGACGGCGCGTGACGGAGGAGCATCTCCGCGTAGTTGAGCCGCGCGTTCGGGAACCAGCGTGGCCCGTCGGCGTCACGCGGCGGCCGCATGTGGTCGAGGTGCACACCGGCGGGGCGCGTGGGATCGTCGCCGTCCACGGCATCGGCCTCGATCCCCGCCCAGTGCCACAGCTCGCGCCAGAAGGTGCCGCGCTCGCGCACCGACCACGCGTGGAACGGCGCCCAGTCGTCGCCCACCTCGGCGCCGTGTCGCGCGCGCATCGCCCGGTGGAAGCGCGCCATCGCGCTGTGTGACGCGTGACGGGGGTCCGGCGTCCAGACCGTGGTCATCCGTTCACCCCGGTCGTGGCGCAGGCACCACACCACGGGCACCGACGGCCCCCGGCGCGCACGGCCGCGTGTGGCGCCAGGTCCGCAGGAACGGATGATCCGCACGCGGAAAGCGAAAGCTGCATGTCGTTCATTTCCAACGCGTTATAGGAAGTTACGCCGGACTGGTCCATTCGTCGTTCGGGTGCGTTGGACGTGCACGGAAGCCCCCGCCGCCGGATGGATCCGATGGGTCGTCGTCTCCTCACACTTGCCCTGCTGTGCGCCCCAGCGGCGACCGGTGTCGTCCCGACCGTCTCGGTGAGCGAGGCGGCCCGCACGACCGAGCGACTGCAGCAGCACGTGATGGTGGAGCACGCCGGTCACGCGCACGCCGGCCACGCGCACGCCGCCCTCGGCGACGACGATGACAAGCGCCCCGCGCGCGGCGCGGCCGACGCGACCCGAAACTACTTCGGGGACTACCTGCTGGTGCGCGACTCGACCGTGCGTCGCTGGGAGGATCGCACGCAGCAGCCGATCCGTGTCTGGGTGCAGCCGGGTCGCGCGCTGGTCGGGTGGGACGACCGCTTCCCGTCGATGGTCGCCGATGCCTTCCGCGAGTGGGAGCGCGTGGGGCTCCCGGTCCGCTTCCAGCTCGTGAAGGACTCGGTGGGTGCGGAGGTCCGCGTGCTCTGGGCCGAGAAGCTCTCCATGGACGAGAGCGGGCGGACGGTCTGGTGGAGCACGCCGAGCGGCTTCATCCGCCGTGCGCACGTGACGCTGGCCACGCATGCCAGCGACGGGATCGTGCAGCATCCGCGCGCCCTGCGCGCGGTGGCACTCCACGAGATCGGCCACGTGCTCGGG
>JALOPO010000162.1 GCA_025453855.1 Gemmatimonadaceae bacterium | reverse complement strand
CGCCATCCGCCTCCTCGCGACCCGCGCCGCACTCGGCGCGGAGCAGCTCGACGCGCTGCTCGCGGAACACAGTTTCGCGCTCAACGGTGGCCAGTCGCGACGCGCACTCGACGTCACGGAGCGCCTCCACGAAGCGCTCCCCGGATCGCGCGCCCACCTGCGGCTCCGTGTGCTCGACGCCCTGCACGGCGACGGTGACACCGCCGCCGCACGAGTCGCGGCCCGCGAGCTCGCCACGCATGCCGACGCCCCATCGCAGCCGGACGCCGGTGCGCGTGCGATCCAGCTCGCCGATGCATGCGTCCTCGCACAGTGGCGTGCGGCGCCGTGGTCCGCTGCGCGCGACGCGCGTGACGAGGGGGCGATACGCCGCGCGGTCCGTCGCCTGCGTGCGGAAGGCATCGCCGGCGTTCCCGTGCCGGTAGGCGCGTCGCCGCGCGCCTGCGCCGACCTCGTCGAGGCGATGCTCGCCGTGACGCGTGGCGACCGCGACGCGCGCGCACGCCTCGATGCGCTCGACGCGCTCATGCTGACCGGCCCCGCGCTCGGTGATGCCTCGTCGTGGGCGACGCTCGCGCTCGCGCGACTGTACGAGCGGCTCGGCGCGACGCAGCGCGCCGTGTCCACGGTCCGACAGCGCGCGTACATGAACGGCTGGCCGCGGTATCGTGCCAGCTCGCTCCGGGTCGAGGCGCACCTGGCCACGGCGCTTGGCGATACGGTAGCAGCGAGCGCGGCCTGGCGCGCGTACCTGGCACTGCGCGATGTCCCGGCACCCGCGCGCCGTCAACACGGGGAGCGCGATGTGACGTCGGTACCTGTCCTCGATCGACCGGTGCGTCGGTGATGGCGCGCTGGCCCGTCGACCAGTCGTCCCGTGGCACACCGCCCATGCCACCATGGTCGGCGTGATCGTCGCTCGCCACTTTCGCCGGGCCGAAGGCGTGCTCCCACGGCCGGCGCTGTACCGCCTCCGCTCGATCCGATGCAACGATCGCCCGCGAACCCTCCCCGGGTGGACGAACTCTCGCTCTTCCAGGCCGGCTCGCGTGCCGCGTCCCGCTCCCGCTGCCTGGCCACTGCCGCCGTCGCGACCCTCGTCGTGACCCTCGTCGCGATGGTGCTCGTCCCGTTCGTGCACGAGCGGCGCGCCGCGCCCGTGCAGGCCATGCTGCTCGATGTCGTCGCGCCGACGCGTGACGACGTCACCGCGCTGCACGTCGCGCTCGCGACCGGTGAGGCGCTGCACCGCGGCATGCTCGACACCGCCGCGTCACCGCGGACCGACGATGCGGAGCGCGCGCGTCGGCTGCGCGCCCACGCCGACACCGCGCGCCGGCTTGCCGCTCGGCTGGTCGAGCGTGCCATGCAACTGCACCGGCCTGCAATCGCACGGCAGGCGGCGATCGTGCGGGCATCGGTCGCGTCGTGGGCGGAGGTCGTCGTCCCGGCCCCGGTCAGCGTGAACGGCGCGCCGGACCGGTCGGCGGCGCGGCGGGATCGGCGAACCGAGGGCGACCAGCACGCCTCCACGATGCTCGAGGTGGCGCGCCTCGATGCCGCCGTGGCGGCGGTCGCGGCACGCGGCACGATCACTCTCCGCGCGCTCGAGCGGACGGCCAGGCACGCCACCATCGCGCTCGGGTTCTCGGCGCTGGTCGGTCTCGTCGTCACCGTCTGGCTCGGACTGCAGCTCCAGCGCAGCCGGGGACTCGCGGAGCGCCGCGGCCGCGAGCTCGCACGGGTCGTCGATGCGCGCGCCCGCTTCGTCCGCGGCATGACGCACGATCTTCGCCATCCCGTCTCCGTCATCGATGGCTCCGCGTGGCTCCTCGCGAGCGGACGCATCGGCCCGGTCACGCCTGCGCAACGCGCGACGCTCGACCGGCTCCGCGAGACGGCCGCGCGCCTCGGTGCGCTGGTTGACGATCTCCTCGAACTCGCGCGATCCGAGACGGGGGCGCTCGCGCTCCACCCGGAACGTGTCGATCTCGCGCAGCTCGTACGCGACGGCGCCCTCGCGCATCGGCCGGCGTGCGAGCGCGCCGGGCTCGCGCTCGACCTCGCGACCCCGGCTGGCGCATGCGAGGTGGAGACCGATCCGCGCCGCGTCACGCAGGTGCTCGACAACCTTCTCTCGAATGCGATCAAGTACACGCCGCGCGGTGGCCGCGTCGGCGTCACGGTGACCGCCCACGCCGACGGCGCCTGGCGCATCGCCGTCACCGACACGGGGCCCGGCATCCCGCCCGACCGGCGCGAATTCGTCTTCGAGGAGTTCAGCCGACTGCCCGGCGTGGCTGCACCAGGCGTCGGCCTCGGCCTCGCGATCGCGCGACGGATCGCCAGGCTGCTCGGCGGCGACCTCTGGGTCGATCCGACGCCACCGGGCGCCGGCGCCTGCCTCGTTCTCGAGCTCCCGCGGACTGACTCGCTGCGACCGGGACCGATCGCCACGTCGACGCTCGCGGAGCAGGACACCATCATGCTGCGGCCCTAGCCACCGGGAGGAGCACCGCGCGCCGGGCGAGAACGCCCCCCCGTCGGCGCGGCCTCCTCCGTACGCGGCCAGGGGATCGGTGCGGCGTCGAGTCGGCGTCGCACGGCGTCGGTCACGTCGAGCGACGCATCGACGGCGAGGACGGTCGCGCCGGTCACGTCGTCGAGCACCAGGTGAGCACCACGGCTCGTGCGCTCCGCATCGATCGCCGCGTGCAGCGCGCGCAGGAACGGGGTGGTCACCGCATCCTGGCGCACCTTCGCCCGTCGCGCCAGCGACGCCAGCCGCGTCTCCGTCGTGGCCTGCAGCGAGTCCGCGCGGCGTTCGAGCGCCCGTCGCGTGGCCGGAGGCGCGGTGCGCGCCCGACGTGCCAGCACCGCGAGGGTACGGAGCAACTGCTCGCGCGCGTGGGTCGCCGCCGCCTCGAGCCGCGCCAGATCGGACGTGAGCACGCTGTCGGCCTCGCGGGCACCCGGCGCTGTCGCCAGCAGCGCCCTGGTGTCGACGACGAGGACCTCGGGCGCCACGACCGGCACCTGCGCCGACGCGATCGCCGTCACCACGAACGGCGCGGCAGTCAGCGCGAGCGTCGGCATCCGCACCGATCGCCACCAGCAACCGCGCACGGGTCCCCGCCCCGCCTGCGTCATGCGGCGATCGCGCCCCGTGCCAGGGCGCCGAGGTAGACGACGTACACGGCGAGGAGCAGCGCCCCGTCGCCGCGCGAGAGCATCGCACGGCGACGGAGGAGCGGCAGCAGGAGCAGCGTCACGCCGAGCATCCAGCGCAGGTCGACGTCGACCACCGATGCCGGCACCACGATCGGTCGCACGACCGCCACGCTCCCCAGGATACCGAGCACGTTCACGATGTTGGAGCCGATCACGTTGCCGAGCGCCAGTTCGCCCTGACCGCGGCGGACCGCGGCGATCGATGCCGCCACCTCGGGTGTCCCCGTGCCCATGGAGACGATCGTCAACCCGATCACCCGCTCGCTCAGCCCGGCCTCCTGCGCGATCGCGACCGCGCCGCGCACCATCGCCTGTCCGCCGCCGACGAGCAGGGCGATGCCGGCGCCGCACAGCGCCAGCACGGGCAGGAGTGCCAGCGCCCCGGGCAAGATGGCGCGATCCGCGACCGCCGTCTCGAGATCGTGCTCCTCCGCCGCCGTCAGGTCGTTGCGCGCGATCCGCACGGCATACGCCGTGAAGACGACCAGCGCGGCGATGAAGTACGTCCCCTCGATGCGATCGAGTCTGCCGTCGCGCACGAGGAGCAGGCACGCGAAGCTGGACACGAACATCACCGGCCATTCGAGGCGCACCACCATGCCGCGGATCGGGATCGGCCGCACGAGTGCCGCCACGCCGAGCACCACGCACACGTTGAAGATGTTGACGCCCACCACGTTCCCGAGTCCGATCCCGACGCGACCGGCGAGCGCCGCCGTGATCCCGACCGTGAGCTCGGGGAGCGACGTCCCGAGCGCAACGACGGTGAGGCCGACGACGGCCGGTGCGATCCGCAGCCGGCGCGCGAGCGTGGTCGCGCCCCGCACCAGCGCCTCGGCCCCGAGCGCGAGAAGCGCCACGCCGCCGAGCACGAGCGCGACCGCGATCATGGCGTTCGGCATCGCGTGGCGGGCGCGCCCGCCACGATCTCCGTTCCCACCGGGCGATCGTCGCGGCCGCGCCGGCCGCCGTCGATGCGGATCAGGAGCGCGTCCCCATCAGCACCCCGGCGATGATCTCGAAGTCCGCCCGCCGATTGCGGCGCCAGCACGATTCCTCGCTCTCCGTGCAGAGCGGCCGCTCCTCGCCGAAGCTCACGACCTCGAGACGTCCCTCCGCCAACCCGTACTGGACGAGGTGGCGCCGAACCGCTGCCGCTCGGCGCTGCCCGAGCGCCAGGTTGTACTCGTCCGCACCGCGCTCGTCGGTATGGCCGGAGATGCGCAGCCGCACGTCGCGATGGCGCTGCAGGACCGAGAGCTTGGCGTCGAGCTGCAGGCGCGCCTCGGCGTCGAGCTCCGCGAGATCGAAGCCGAAGTGGATCGGCGCCTCGAGAATGGCCCGCGCCTCTCGTTCGCGCTCGGCGTCCGCCGAGCGCTGGCGCACTTCGTCGATCGGCTCGCCCGATCGGTTGCCGGGCGATTCCGGCGGCGTCGGGGCGGCGGAGGGCACCGGGGCCGCCTCGGGCGCGGCGGCGACAGGCGTGGAGCGGCGGCACGCCGCGAGGGCCGCGGCGGCCGCGGCGACGAGGAGCAGGTGAGACGAGCGTGGCATGGTCACGAACCGAGCATGAGGCGATGGAGCCTGATGCCCGGTGGCGGTCGTGCCGACCCGCCACCGGGGACCTGCTCCCGGAAGAGCCGCCAAACTCGCCTGCCCCTCTCCGCGGAAAGTCAGCGGGAAATCAAATCGTTGTCAGACGACGACTTCCGCCCGCCCCACGCTCACCGCTGCCAGAGATAGACCAGCTTCACCAGCAGCTCGTTCGACTGCGGGAACGCCTGCAGCGTGGGCGGCAGCGTCCCTTGCTGCCGCCG
>JALOPO010000161.1 GCA_025453855.1 Gemmatimonadaceae bacterium | reverse complement strand
CCGTCGGTGCGCACGAGCTCCCGCTGTCGACGCTCTCGCTCGTCGGCCTGGCGATGTGGTTCGCGATGATCGCGTGGAGCGTCACCGATGCCGCGCGCAGCACGCAGCCGCGCGAGCGGATCGCGTGGCGCCGGCGGCTGGTCGGGGCCCGCGGGTGGTTCGCGCACGAGTTGCGACAGCCGGCGCCGCGGCTGCAGGATGCCTGGTATCCGTGGCTGCTCGCGCTCGGCCTCGGCCGCCGCGTCGACCGCTGGTTCCGCGCCTTCGGGGGCGAGGCGACGGTCGCGGCATCGGCGAGCACGCGATCGTCGAGCGACTCGATGACGGCGGCGGCGTCGGGATCGAGTGGTGCGGGCGACGGCTTCGGCGGCTTCCGCGGCTTCGCCGGCGGCGGGGGGTTCTCGGGCGGTGGTGGCGGCGCGGCCTTCGGCGCCGCGATCGGCGGCATGGCGGCGTCGATCTCGCCACCGTCGTCGTCGTCGGGGTCGTCGAGCGGGAGTTCGAGCAGCTCGAGCGGCGGCAGTTCAGGTGGCGGTGGTGGTGGAGGCTGGTGACGCGCACCGTTGCACTCGCCGCGACGGCAATGTCTCCGTCCTCGGGTCGTCTCGGCTTCTCCGCTTTCCATGTCCGTTCAGGATCCTGAACTGCCCGGGAAAGCGCGGGAGCGGAGCCGACCGGAGGACGGTTACAGCCGCTGCGAAGGGAAGCATCACCTCCGGCGCGTGATGCCGTGTGAACGCGCTACCGCGTGCTGATGCGTGCCCGGCGCGGCGCACCGGCCGGTTGCGACACCGCGCCCGGCCAGAACAGCATCGCGAGCTCCGCCGGTCCGTCGGCGAGCGATGCGCGCCAGCGCGCGGCCGTCGTCGTGTCGCCGAGCGCGGTCGCGAGCGAGAGCTGGAGCCAGCGCTCGCCGTAGTGCTCGAGCAGCGGATGGCGCGCTCGCACGCGCGGCGGCACGTCGGTGGTCGCGCCGTCGAGCCAGCGTCGCGCCCCGCGGAGGTCGCCGAGCGCGACGCTCCGATGTGCCTGTGCGGCGCGTGCGAGCGGCAGCACCAGCCGACGGGCCGCCGCACCCGCGTCGCGGGCGAGCCGATCGAGTGCGCCGGCGGCGGCGGTCACCGCGGCCGTGTCGCGCAGCCGCGCGGCGACGAGCAGCTCCGCATGCAGCCGGAGCGCGCGATCTTCGGCTGCCGTGAGGTCCGGATCGGGCGACGATGACGCGCGCGGCGCGGCGCGCAGTGCACGCAGCGCGTCGGCCAGCGCCGCCGAGTCGCCGAGTCGCGCATTCGGCGCCGTGAGCACGATCGCCCGCAGCGCGACGGATCGGGCGCCATCGACGGCGTCCAGAAGCGACCATCGCGCCTCCGCCGCGGCGCGGTCGCCGGCCACGGCCGCCAGGCTCACGAGCGCCCGGAGCGCGAGCACGCTGTCGGCGCGGGTGGCATCGCGGTCGTTCAGGAGCGTCCTGGCATACCGGTCGAGCGCGGCGCGATCACGTATGTCGGCCGTCGACTGGGCGAGGGCGATGCGCGTGCCCTCGGCATCGTCGGTGGGGGGCACCGTCGCGCGACCGCCGGCCTGCCGCCGCACGTACAGGCCGCGATACGCCTGATGGATCCCCGGCTGCTCGCCGGCGCTGTTGGGCCGGAAGTACATCGTGAAGAGCGTGTCGAGCGCGCCCAGCCGCCCATCGCGCACGGCCAGCGCCATGAGCGGGACGGTGACCATCCGGTTGGTAGGATCGAGCGCCATCACGGCCTCGAAGGCGGCGCGCACGCTGTCTCGCGGGAGCCCGGCGGCCGGGCCGTCGTGCAGCCGAAGCTCGCCGAGGAGCAGCCACGCATCGAGATCGCTCGGGTGCGACCGCACGCGCGCGCGGAGCATCGCCTCGGCGGATCGCGGGCTGCCGAAGCGCAGCTCGGCGGCGGCGCGAAAGAGCATCGCCGCACGATCGGGCTGTCCCGTCGCGAGCGTCCGCACGCGCGCGAGCGCACGATCGACGAGCGAATCGTCGGCCCACCACTGGGCGGCGCGCGCCAGTCGATACCAGCCGAGCGCGAACGACGAGTCGACGCGCACGGCCTCGCGGAAGGCCTCGATGGCGATCGCGGGGCGTGCGTCGCGCATCGCGGCTTCACCCGCGAGATACGCGCGAAGCGCGGGCGTCGAGCGCGTGCCGATGGCGGCGCTGCGTGCGTCGGCGTCGCGGGGCGCATCGAAGCTGCCGGCGAGCAGGTCGTGCGCGAGCCGCGCGATCGCGTCGGGGAGCGAATCGAGGGCCGGCACCACGACGACGGCCTGCGACACGGTGCTCCCATCCGGGCGCAGCATGCGGGCCGTGAGGGTGACCGAGCGCCCGGTGCCGAGCACCGTGCCGCGCACGATGCGATCGGCGCTGGCGACGGCGGGCAGTGCATCGTGCGCCGGCGCGCGACTCGCGACCGCCGACGGATCGAGGCCGGACAGCGCACCGGTCGCATCGAGCGCCACGGTGAGGATGTCGGGGAGGCCGCGCGCGAGATACGCGATCGAGTCCGGACCGCTGACGACGAAGGGGAGCACCGCGACACGCGGCACGACTGCGCCGGTCGACACCGGCGCGGGCGCGGGCGCGGCGAGCGTCGCCGGTGCGCGAACCGACGTCGCCTGCGCGCGTGCGCGCGTGAGCAGCACCCCGCTCGTCGCGACCACGCCGACCACGGCGAGCGCGACGCCGACACGCAGTCGTCGGCGCGCTGGCTCGCCGGCGCGGTCTCCGAGCGCCGCGAGCAGGGCACCGACCGCGCCTGCATCGGGCGGCCGGGCGGCGGGATCGGGATCGGTGAGCGATCGTGCGAGTGCGGTGAGCGCGCGGAACGTCCGGTCGGCCTGCGCCGCGTCGGCGGATGCCGCGGTGGGTGGTGTGGCGCGCGCACTGCGGAGCACATCGAGCATCACCATGCCGAACGCGAAGACGTCGCTGCGCGGCGTGGGCGGGGCACCCCGCAGCAGCTCGGGCGCGAGGTAGCCGCGGGTACCGCGGCGGTGGCCGACGGCCGACGTGTCATCCGCGCGCGCGAACTCGGCGAGGCCGAAGTCGAGGATGCGCGGGCGACCATCGCGCATCAGGCCGATGTTCGCCGGTGTGATGTCGCCGTGCACGACGCCGCGGCGGTGCGCACTGGCGAGCCCGGCGGCGATGCCGTGCAGCACGGGCAGGACGGCAGCCGGTGCGATGCCGTCGCCCTGCAGGCGATCACGCACCGTCCCGGCGTCGCAGTAGGCCATGACGAGGCAGAGGCGGCCCGCGGCGTCCTCCTCGACGCCGTGGACCGCGCAGACGTTCTCGTGGTCGACCTGCGACAGCGCGCGCGCCTCGCGCAGCAGGCGCTCGCGCCGTGATCGGTCATCGGACAGTTCGCGGGTGAGCACCTTGAGCGCCACCGGTCGCTGCAGGCGCAGGTCGGTGGCGCGGTAGACGATCCCCATCCCGCCCCGGCCGAGCGCCTCGTGCACCGCGTAGTGTGCGAGGACGGGCGGCGCCGGATCGCCGGCTGCCCCCTCGTCGAGGGCGGCGGGGAGCACCATGGCGCGCAGCTCGGTGCCGAGGTCGTCGAGCGAGATGACGGCGTGCGCTTGGAGCAGGTCGGCGAGCGCCGCATGGCCGGGTGCGTCGTGCGCGGCCAGCGCCGCGAGCGCGCGTCGGCGTTCGGATGGATCGAGGGCCGCGAGCGCCTCGTACCGCTCGCTCAACCAGTCCCAGTCGGGGACGGGCGCCGGCTCAGGCACGCGACTCGGGATGTGCCAGCGCGCGATGCAGCCAGGCCTGCGCGGTGACCCAGTCGCGCTTGACGGTCGCTTCCGAAAGGCCGAGCGCTTCTGCCGTCTCCGGCACGGTGAGTCCGCCGAAGATGCGGCACTCCACCACCTGGCAGGGCCGCGGATGGATCCGCGCCAGTGCCGCGAGCGCGTCCTCGACGACGAGCACGCGGGCCACGAGCGTGTCGTCGCCGTCGTGCGGCGCGACGTGTGCCTCGTCGAGCGAGACGGGGACGTCGCCCGCGCCTCGCTTGGCGGCGTGGGCGCGACGCGCGTAGTTGCTGATCACCTGCCGGATGGTGCGCGAGACGAGCGCGAAGAAGTGCGCGCGATCCCGGATGACCAGCCCGTGCGCACCGGCGAGGCGCAGGTAGGCTTCGTTGACAAGATCGGTCGTCTCGAGGGAATGCTGGCCGGGCCAGCGTCGGCGCTGGCGATGCGCGATCGTGCGCAGCTCGCGGTACACCAGCGGAAACACGAGATCGCCCGCGTTCGGCTCACCTGCCGCCCAGCGCTGCAGTTCGGCCGTCACGGCGTCGCCCTGCGCCGCGGTCGGCGACTCGTTCCCCTCGGGCGCGGAGCCGGAATGCATGGCCAAACGTACCGACCGTGCGGGGGGCGGTTCCACGTGCGAGGGCATCGCGGCGCCGCACCCGTGAGCTGCCGCCGCCGATTCCGGGGAGAGCAGAGTCGGGGAGCATCGACACTCCGTCGGGCCCCGAGACCGCCACACCCGGAAGGCAGCATGCATCACACCAGGTCACTCCGTCGTCTCGCCCTGTCGGGCGCCTCCGTCGTCGTGCTCGCCGCATCGCTCGCGGCGCAGCCGCAGCAGGTGCGGATCCGTGTCACGAACCTGGCACCGGTCAACGGCACGGCGCTCACGCCCGTCTGGCTCGGCATCCATGACGGCAGCTTCAATCTCTTCACGCCGGGCATGGCGGCCTCCACGGCGCTGGAACGCATCGCCGAGGACGGCAACGTGATGCCCCTCGCCACCGCGTTCGGCGCGGCCGGCTTCGGCACGCAGGGCGTCGCCGGGAGCGGGCCGCTGCTCGCCGGCCAGACGGCCGAGTTCACCTTCATGCTGGATCGCGCGAACCCGCTCCATCGCTTCCTGAGCTACGCGAGCATGCTCCTCCCCAGCAACGATGCCTTCATCGGCACCATGAATCCGCGCGGCCGCGCGCTGACCGACGCGAACGGCAACTTCCAGAGCTTCTCGTTCACGGTGGGCGGCAACCAGGTGTGGGACGCCGGCACGGAGGTGAACGACGAGGCGGAGAACAGCACCGCCTTCTTCGGCCAGACGATGCCGAACACGGG
>JALOPO010000160.1 GCA_025453855.1 Gemmatimonadaceae bacterium | reverse complement strand
CCTCGTGCATCGCCTCGGGATCGTGCGCGGCGACGCTCCCGCCGGCGGCCAGCACGTTCTCGATCAGCGTCAACGCGGGCGCCTCGCGCATGTCGTCGGTGAGCGGCTTGAAGGCGAGCCCCCAGACCGCGATGTGCCGCCCCGCGAGGGAGCCCCCGAGCATCGCCGTCAGCTTGGCCGCCGCGACGCCCTTCTGCCGCTCGTTGGCCGCCTCGACGGCGTCGAGGATGCCGAGGGGCGCGCCATGGGCCTCGCCGGTGCGGATGAGCGCCTGCACGTCCTTGGGAAAGCACGAGCCGCCGTAGCCGGGCCCCGGGAAGAGGAAGCTCGACCCGATGCGCGGATCGCTCCCGATGCCGCGACGCACCAGGTCGACGTCGGCGCCGGTGCGCTCGCAGAGCCGCGCCACCTCGTTCATGAAGCTGATGCGCACGGCGAGCATCGCGTTGGCCGCGTACTTCGTCATCTCGGCCGACGGAATGTCCATGAAGAGGAGCGGCTTGCCGGTGCGCACGTAGGGCGCATAGAGCTCCTCCATGACGGCGCGGGCGTGGGCCGAATCGGCGCCCACGACCACGCGATCCGGGCGCATGAAGTCCTCGACCGCCGCCCCTTCCTTCAGGAACTCGGGGTTGCTGCAGACGTGGAACGGCACCGTGGCGTGCGCCTGCAGCACCGCGCGCACCTTGTGCGCCGTCCCCACCGGCACCGTCGACTTGGTGACGACGACCACCTCGCGCGTCGCCGCCTTCGCGATCGTCTCGGCCGCGGCGAGCACGTAGCGCAGGTCGGCCGAGCCGTCCTCGTCGGGCGGCGTGCCGACGGCGATGAAGACGACCTGCGCATCGCGTGCCGCGGCCGCGACATCGGTGGTGAAGGTCAGGCGCCCGCGCGCCTGGTTGCGGGCCACGAGTTCGTCGAGCCCGGGCTCGAAGATGGGGAGCTCGTTGCGCCGAAGCCCCTCGACCTTGCGCGCATCCAGATCGGCGCAGGTGACGTCGTTCCCCGTGTCGGCCAGGCAGGCGCCGAGCACGAGCCCCACGTAGCCGGTCCCGACGACGGCGACCTTCATGCCGGCACCGCCGGCGCGAGCGTCGCGTCAGCGAGGTGGATCACGCGCGCCCGCGACGCGCGCGTCCCCGCGGTCGCATTGCGCGTGTCGACCACCAGCGACGCGTGGTCGACGACGAACTGGTAGTCCACGCCACGGTGCTCCGTGACGATCACCACCGCGTCGGCGGCGAGCGCGTCGGGCGTGAGCGCCACGCCCGTCATGCTGAAGTCGTGGTCGCGGAAGCTCGGCACGTGCGGGTCGTGGTACTGCACCTCGGCGCCGCGCTGCTCGAGCAGGCGGATGATGTCGAGCGCCGGGCTCTCGCGCATGTCGTCGATGTCGCGCTTGTAGGCGACGCCGAGCACCAGGATGCGGCTCCCGTTGACCGCCTTGCGCACCTCGTTCAGCGCGCGGGCGACCTTCTCCACCACGTAGTCCGGCATCCCCGCGTTGATCTCGCTGGCGAGGTCGATGAAGCGCGTCTTGTAGTTCAGCGTGCGCATCTTCCACGCCAGGTAGTGCGGGTCGAGCGGGATGCAGTGCCCGCCGATGCCCGGCCCGGGCGTGAACTTCATGAAGCCGAACGGCTTCGTCGCCGCCGCATCGATCACCTCCCAGACGTCGACGCCGAGCTTGTCGCAGACGATCGCGATCTCGTTCACGAGGCCGATGTTCACGCTGCGGAAGGTGTTCTCGAGCAGCTTCACGAGCTCCGCCGTCTCGGTGCTCGACACCGGCACGACCGTGTCGATGCAGGCCGCGTACAGCGCGGTGGCGACGTCCGTGCACGCCGGCGTCACGCCACCGACGACCTTGGGCGTGTTCTTCGTGTGCCAGGTCGGGTTCCCCGGATCGACGCGCTCGGGGCTGAAGGCGAGGAACGTGTCGACGCCGACCGTGAAGCCCGCCTCCTCGAGCGCCGGCAGGATCACCTCGCGCGTCGTCCCCGGGTAGGTGGTGCTCTCGAGGACGATCAGCGTCCCCGGGCGGGTGTTCGCCACCACGGTCGCCGTCGCCGCGTTGACGTAGGTCATGTCCGGGTCCCGCGTCTTCGAGAGCGGCGTCGGCACCGCGATCGAGATCGCGTCGGCCTCGCGCATCCGCGCGGCATCGGTGGTGGCGACGAAGCGCCCCGCCTGCACGTGCGCCGCCACCTGCGCCGCCGGCACGTCCTGGATGTGGCTCTCGCCGCGATTGAGCAGCGACGTCACGCGCTCGCTGACGTCGAAGCCGATCACGCGGAAGCCGGCGTGGGCGAATTCCATCGCGAGCGGGAGGCCGACGTAGCCGAGCCCGACGATCGCGATCACGGCGTCACGCGACTCGATGCGGGCGCGGAGCTGCTGCTGGTGCATGGACATGGAACCGGGGACGGAAGGGGGCGGGTCAGCGGCCGTAGAAGGCGCGCACCGCCGCGACGACCGCGTCGCGCTGCGCCGCGGAGAGTTCGGGGAAGACGGGGAGCGACAGCACCTCGCGCGCCGCGCGCTCCGCCTCGGGGCACGACCCCTCGCGGTAGCCGAGATAGGCGAAGCAGGGCTGCAGGTGGAGCGGGAGCGGGTAGTAGATCGCCGAGCCGACCTGCCGCTCCTTGAGGAACGCCTGGAGCGCGTCGCGCCGCTCGCAGCGCAGCGTGTACTGGTTGTAGATCGACTCGTTGGCCGGGTCGATCACCGGCGTACGCACCTCGGGGACGTCGGCGAACGCCGCGTCGTAGTACGCCGCGTTCGCGCGCCGCGCCGCGCTCCAGGCGGCCAGGTGCGGGAGCTTGGCCATGAGCACCGCCGCCTGCAGCGTGTCGAGACGGCTGTTGTAGCCCACGAGCTCGTGGAAGTACGTCTTGCGCGAGCCGTGCGTGCGCAGCTTCAGCATCGCGTCGGCCAGCACCTCGTCCTGCGTGACGATCATCCCGCCGTCGCCCCACCCGCCGAGGTTCTTGGACGGGAAGAAGCTGAAGGTGCCGATCGTCGCCACCTCGCCGGCCATGCGCCACTCGCCGTCGATGCGACGTCGTGCGCCGATCGTCTGCGCCGCATCCTCGATGATCGGCAGCGCCCCCACCGCGGCGCGCACGCGCTCGATGGGCGCCATCTGCCCGAACAGGTCGACCGGGATCACCGCCTTCGTGCGCGACGTCACCGCCGCCCCGGCCGCCTCGGGATCGATGTTGAACGTCGCCGGGTCGATGTCGACGAAGACGGGGCGCGCGCCGCTGTTGTGGATCGTGCCGGCGGTCGCGAAGAAGGTGAACGGCGTCGTGACCACCTCGTCGCCGTGCCCCGCCCCGACGGCGCGGAGCGCGATCAGGATCGCGTCGGTCCCGTTCGCGCAGCCGATCGCGAAGCGCGTGCGCGACAGCCCCGCCACCGCGCACTCGAGCTGGCCGACGAGCGGGCCGAGGATGAACCCCTGCTCCTCGATGACCTGCGTGACCAGCGGCATGACCTCGTCGCGGATCGTCGCATGCTGGGCCTGCAGGTCGAGGAGCGGGACGGGGATGACGGTCGGGGCGACGGTCGTGGACATGGGAACCTCGCGGGAATCGGAGGGACGACTCAGGCCGGCACGGTGGCGCGACCCGCGGCCAGCGCCGCGTGCCAGTCCTGCAGGCAGCGCACGCCGGGCGCGGCGGCGGTGAGCGCCTCGATCGCCTCCACCGCCGCCAGCGCCGCCGAGAGCGTCGTCGTGTACGGCACCTTGCTGGCGATCGCCGCCTGCCGGATGCTGTAGTCGTCGTGCTGCGCGCGCTTGCCGAGCGGCGTGTTGATGAGCAGGTGCACGTCGCGGCTGGCGATCAGGTCGATCGCGTTCGGCCCCCCCTCGTGCACCTTGAACACGCGCTCGGCCGGGATCCCCTCCGCCCGCAGGTGCGCGGCGGTGCCCGCGGTGGCGAGGATCCGGAAGCCGAGCGCATGGAAGCGGCGCACGATCGGGGTCGCCGCGACCTTGTCGCGGTCGTTCACCGTCACGAAGAGCGCGCCGCTGCGCGGGAGCGCGTTCTCGGCCGAGATCTGCGCCTTCGCGAAGGCCACGCCGAACGACTCCGAGATCCCCATGACCTCGCCCGTCGAGCGCATCTCCGGGCCGAGCACGGGGTCGAACTCGCGGAACTTCTTGAACGGGAAGACCGCCTCCTTCACCGACAGGTACGGCGGGATGATCTCCTGCGTGAAGCCGAGCGACGCCAGCGTCTCGCCGGCCATCACGCGCGCCGCGTGCGACGCCAGCGGCACGCCGATCGCCTTGCTCACGAACGGGATCGTGCGGCTCGCGCGCGGGTTCACCTCGAGCACGTAGACCGTGCCGTCGCGCAGCGCGTACTGCACGTTCATGAGCCCCACCACGCCCAGCCGGTGCGCGAGCGCCTCGGTGTGGCGGCGCATCGTCGCCTGGTGCTCGGCCGGGATGCGCACCGGCGGGAGCACGCACGCCGAGTCGCCGGAGTGGATCCCCGCGTCCTCGATGTGCTGCATCACGCCGCCGATCACCACGTCGGTGCCGTCGGCGAGCGCGTCGACGTCGGCCTCGTAGGCGTCCTCGAGGAACTGGTCGACGAGCACCGGCCGCTCCTCGCTCACGCGCGCCGCCCGCTCGAAGTAGTCGCGGAGCTGCGCGTCGTCGTAGACGATCTGCATCGCGCGCCCGCCCAGCACGTAGCTCGGGCGCACGAGCACCGGGTAGCCGATGCGCCGCGCGATCGCCACCGCCTCCTCGACGCTCGTCGCGGTGCCGTTCGCCGGCTGGGCGATGCCGAGCTCGCGCGCGATCGCGTCGAAGCGGCGGCGGTCCTCGGCGATGTCGATCGCGTCGGGCGACGTGCCGAGGATGCGCACCCCGGCCGCCTCGAGGCCGCGCGTGAGCGGTCGAGACGGTCTCGGGGTTCGAGTTGATCATGATCGTCTCGTACCCGGCCTCGCGGAGCGCCATCGCCGCGCGCACGCAGCAGTAGTCGAACTCCACCCCCTGCCCGATGCGATTCGGCCCCGAGCCGAGGATCACCACCGCCGGGCGCCCGCTGCGCGGCGCCTCGCTCTCGTCGTCCCAGCACGAGTACAGGTACGGCGTGTCGCTCGGGAACTCGCCCGCGCAGGTGTCGACCATCTTGTACGCGGGGCGCAGGCCGAGCGCATGACGACGCGCGCGCACCGCGGCCTCGTCCTCGCCGCGCAGCGTGGCGAGCTGCCGGTCGCTGAAGCCGAGGCGCTTCATGCGTCGCAGTTCGGCGCGCCCGACGTCGGCGAGGGCGCGATACCATGTCTCCGCCTCGAGCAGCTCGCGCAGCTGCGCCAGAAACCACGGATCGATGCCCGTGAGCCGGTTGAGCTCCGCGTCATCCATCCCGGCGAGCATCGCCCGCTTCACCTGGTAGATGCGCTCGGGCGTGGGCGCGGCGAGCGCGGCACGCAGCGTCTCGGGCGCCTCGTCGGCCAGGCGATCGTCCTCGAGGCGTGCCCCGAGCTCCCACCCGGCGCGCCCCGTCTCGAGCGCGCGGAGCCCCTTCTGGAACGCCTCCTTGAAGGTGCGCCCGATCGCCATGCTCTCGCCCACGCTCTTCATCTGCGTGGTGAGGCGCGGATCGGCCTTGGCGAACTTCTCGAAGGCGAAGCGCGGCACCTTCACCACGACGTAGTCGAGCACCGGCTCGAAGCTCGCCGGCGTGGTGCGCGTGATGTCGTTCGGGATCTCGTCAAGCCGCATCCCCACCGCGAGCTTGGCGCCGATGCGCGCGATCGGGAAGCCGGTCGCCTTGCTCGCCAGCGCCGAGGAGCGCGACACCCGCGGGTTCATCTCGATGACGAGCAGCTCGCCGTTCGCGGGATTGACCGCGAACTGGATGTTGCACCCGCCCGCCTCGACGCCGATCTCGCGGATCACCGCGCAGGCGGCGTCGCGCATCACCTGGTACTCGCGGTCGGTGAGCGTCATCGCCGGCGCGACGGTGATCGAGTCGCCGGTGTGCACCCCCATCGGGTCGAGGTTCTCGATGGTGCAGACGATCACCACGTTGTCCGCCCCGTCACGCATGACCTCGAGCTCGTACTCCTTCCAGCCGAGCACCGAGCGCTCGATGAGCACCTGCGACGTCGGCGACTCGGCGAGGCCGCGCCTGACGATCGCCTCGTACTCGGCGCGCGTGTACGCCACGCCGCCACCCGAGCCGCCGAGCGTGAACGACGGGCGGATGATCGCCGGGTAGCCGACGGTGTCGAGCAGCGCCTCGGCCTCGCCCCAGTCGTGCGCGAAGCCGCCGCGCGCGACCTTCAGCCCGATGCGGTCCATCGCCGCCGCGAACTCCTGCCGGTCCTCGGCCATGCGGATCGCGCGCGCGTTGGCGCCGATCAGCTCCACGCCGTACTTCGCGAGCACGCCCTGCTCGGCGAGCGTGAGCGCCACGTTGAGCGCGGTCTGCCCACCCATCGTGGGGAGCAGCGCGTCGGGGCGCTCGGCGGCGATCACCTTCTCCACGTACTCGGGCGTCACCGGCTCCACGTACGTCCGATCCGCGATCTCGGGATCGGTCATGATGGTGGCCGGATTCGAGTTCACGAGGATGACCTCGTACCCCTCCTCGCGCAGCGCCTTGGTCGCCTGTGTCCCCGAATAGTCGAACTCGGCCGCCTGCCCGATGACGATCGGGCCGGAGCCGATGATGAGGATGCGACGGAGGTCGGGACGCTTGGGCATGGCGGCGGGTCGGGCTCGGACGGTCGGAATCCAGCCGGACAATATAGCCCAGCCCGTGCGCCGACCGGGGCCGTGACCTCCCTCAGCGCAGCGCGGCGGCGCGACGCATCCGTGCGGCGTCGAGCATCTCGGCCAGCAGCGCCTCGAAGGGCACGGCACGACGCCAGCCGAGGAGCGCCTCGGCGCG
>JALOPO010000159.1 GCA_025453855.1 Gemmatimonadaceae bacterium | reverse complement strand
GCAGCTCCTCGACGCGACGGTCCTGCATGCCGACGACGAGCACCGGGTGCTGCAGGCCGCCGACGTGCAGCTGATCATCCATGCCATCCCGCCGCAGTATGCCGCGGCGATCACCATCGCGGTGCCGCCGGTGCCGCGCGAGGAGCAGGCGATCAAGCCGTTCTTCACCGTCGCACAGCTGGCGTCGGCCGAGGCGATCGTCGAGCGGTGCGGTGGCCGCGTGGTGGGCCCCGTGTGGCCCGGCCCCGGGATGCGGGTTCGCAACGTGTGTGACCCGGAGGGCAACATCGTCCACCTGCGCGAGCTGCGCTCCTGATGTCCGGGACGACGAACGACGCGTGCGCACCTCGTCGCGCGCTTCGCGTCGCTCGCGATCGGCGTGCGGTGACGAAACGGCACACGGCCCGCGACGGCATCCATCGGCAGATGTCGTCGCGGGCCCGGACCATCGCCTTCGGCTCTCGCGTCAGCGTGTCTTCGGCCCGTGGTGCGGGCGTAGCTTCCGCATCATGTCGAGTGGCGCCGCCAGGCGAGACCGGTGAGCACGACGAGCCCGGTGGCCATGAGCGCATAGGTGGACGGCTCCGGTATCACGGCGGTGGGTCGGAGCGCGATGCCGACGGCGTGACGCCCACCCCGCGCGGCATCGAAGGCCGCCGCACCGGCGGCGTCGAGCGCGAAGTCGATGAACTGGCCGTTGGAGGCATTCGCCGCCGTGAACGACCCCAGCAGCACACTGTCGTCACGGGCCGACAGAGGCGATCGCGGCGCTGCCACGCCACGTGGCGCGTGCGACGGCTCCCGTGGGCCACGTGCCGCCGTCGGACCCGCATCATGTCCGACACCTGTCGGCGATCGTGGGCTCGGCGCATTCTCGGATCATGACCCGCGACCGTCGTCTCGGGCCACTCACGTCTGCACCGGATGTCGTGCCGGGCCGTTCGTGGTGGCAGCGTCAACACTGGTGCCTCCGGCGCCGTCCACACGTCGTCCTGCTGGTCGTCGGCGCAGTCGGCGCGGTCGCGTGCCGCCGCTACGACTATCGACCACCGTCGTGCCCGGCCGTGCCCCCCACGCAGGCGCTGCAGACGACCGTGGATCCTGCGCTCCGCGGGTCGGTGGTCGGCAGGATCGCCAGGCAGCACAGTGGCGCCGCGATCGGGGCGGCCACGCTCATCCTGCTTCCGGGCGGTGCCGAGACACGCGCGGATGGCGCGGGCGCGTTCCGCTCCGACTCGGTGCCAGCGGGGCGCCACGTGCTGGTCGCGCGCAGCATCGGCTTCCGCATCCGCCGGGACACGCTGTTCGTTCCCGACGCTGGTGGGCTGCGCGTGGCGGTGGCGCTCGACATGGTCGCCTGCGACGAATGCCCCGGCAACATGCTGGTGCGCGTGCGGCGACCGTGGTGGCGTCGGATCCTGTGAGCCGATGCCGCAGTATGCGCGGGCGCTGACCGAGGCACCGTCTCGGCGCCTGCCAGACGATCAGCATGGCTGCACGCATGCACGCAGCCATGCCTGACTGGCGGACGGACCGGATCGGAGGACAGGCATCGGTGGTGGACAGGTGACGACGTGACTGGGCGGTCGCCTGCGTGCACGGGCGTGCTCATCCACGCCAGGGAGTCTGATCGGCATGGAGTGGCCGATACCATTCCCGATCACGCGCATGGCTTGCACGCGCCTCACCGTCCGCCAGTTCCGCGCGCTCACTTGGACTACGCGATCGCGTTCACGCGTTGTCAGTGGGCGCGGCAGCGACCCTCGATGCGCGCGATCACCGCAGGCCGCGCCGGGGAAGGTGCCGAGCCTCCGCTCCGAGACTGCCGCAGGCGCGGCCTCATGGGCCGCTCCTGGCGCCAGATCGTGGCGGCAGGGTGACCGTCGGGAGCGACCACGCACCGTGCCACTGCCTCGCGCTCGAGCCCGTGGTGCCAGTGGTGGAAGCGCGGCGTGGCAAGCCAGTGGCCGAGGCGGTCGAAATCACCGCCCACGTTGGCGTGCAGCAGCGACGACCAGACGTGGACGAAGCCGATGTCCGCCTGCACCACGCTCGGGTGGATGCCGAGCGTGAACATCGGGAGCGAGGTGGTCGCACGGAGCACGATGATCTCGATGAAGTGCAGGCGCGACGCCGCCGGCCAGTCCATCGACCTCGCGCTGTGATGGATGGTGTGGAAGCCCGGCAGGAACGGCACGGTGCGGACGAGCCGGTGGTACCAGTACTGCACGACCCGCCCCGAAGCGCCGGACCTCGGTGGGCGAGTCGAGGTCGCGCACGAGGGTGTCGATGACGTCGCGTCGGGGCATGATGTCGCGCGTTCTCGGGCAGGGTGTCGCGGTCGCGGGCTGGCGCGCGTGCCGCGCCGTTCCATCGACGAAACGCCTACGTTGCGCGCCTGCGGCGGCGCGGCGATCGTGTGGGGAGCGGTCGAGCAGCGCGGCGACGGGCCCGGGCCGCAGCGCGGCGAATGCATGCGACACGTGCGGCGCATGGAGATCGGCCCGGGGGATGATCTCGCCAGAGGGTGCCGTGACGTGCACCTGCCGCAGCGCGTACGCGGTGATGCTCCGCTCTTCCCCATGTGGCGCCGGCCTCCGCCGGCGCGGCTCGACCCATGCCACCTCGGCACCCGGAGACCGCGCATGCCCCGCCTCGATCGCTCCGTCGCGCGCGACCGTCGCGTCGCCGCCATGCTCCTGGCCGCCGCCGCCATCGTCGGCTGCGCGGAAGGCGCGCCAACCGACGCCGGGATGACGCTCTCGCGCGAGCGGATCGCGGGCGTCACCGTGCGCATGACGCCCAGCCGCTCGATGGTCGCGCCGGGTGACACGATCGCATTCATCGTCAGCATCACGAACGGCACCGATGCATCCATCGAGCTGCAAGGGCCGTGCGGACCGGAAGCCGACGTCCAGGTGACGCCGGCGTCGAACGGCAATCCGTCGGTCCTCGCGGCGTTCGTCGGTCCGCGTGGCGTCTTCACCTGCGAGCGGGGACCGCACCACGTCCTCGAGCCGCGCGAGACGCAGGTGCTGGCACTCCAGTGGCGCGCACCGGCGGGGCGAGGCGACTACCGGGCCCGCGCCGGACTGCGGCACCACGACGGGCTCGCGAACGCCAGTCCGGCGCTCGTGGTCATGGTGCGCTGAGGGGCAGCGACGAGACTGCGCCTGTCTGCCGTCGATCGCCAGGCCGTCGCGGTGCGTGAACTCTTCCTGATTCGAATCGATCGGATGGTGTGAGGACGGGGCCGGCATGCGACCTGCAGCGCGCAATGCGTCGCGACGCGACGCGTGCTGCGTGCATGGATCGCCGTGTGCCGTGCGACGCGACTGTTCTGCTGCCCATCACCGGGACCTCGTAGCCTGCCCACCTCGCCTCTGCCCTCCGACGTGATGGTCGTCGCCGTTGGCGCGGTGACCGCCGTCGGGTTGAGTGCCCCGGAAACCGCCGCGTCGCTGCGCGCCGGCGTGCGTCGCCTGCGCGAGTCGCGTCTGGTGGATCTCTACTTCGCGCCGATCACGCTCGCCGAACTGCCGGACGAGGGGCTCGCCGACCTCGTCGACGGCGTGGACAGCGCCACCGAGGACGGCGTCGTGCCGGGTGGGCGCGAGCGGCGACTGCTGCGACTGGCGGCCATGCCGCTGGCCGAGGTGCTTCGCGTGATGCCGCGGGATGTCGTGCCGCCGCCGATCGCGATCGCGCTGCCGGGGCGACCCCCGGCCCCCGACGCGGCGCAGCCGATCGATGGGCGCTGGTTTCCAGCGCGCCTGGCGATGCAGCTCGCGGCCCTCGGCGGCGGGACGTTCGACGTGACGGCCAGTCGGGCGGTCGGGCACGGACGTGCGGGCGGGCTCGTGGCGCTCGAGCGCGCCGCAGCGGCGGTGCGGTCGGGGGCCGCGCCGTTCGCGATCGCGGGCGGTGTCGACACGTTCCGCGACGCGCGGCTGCTGCACGCCTACGACCGGATCGGACGCTTGAAGACGGAACGTCGCGGCGACGGCTTCCTGCCGGGTGAAGGGGCGGCGTTCGTGCTCCTCGCCGCCGTGGCGGCAGCAGAACGTGCGACGCTCGCACCGCTTGCATGGATCGCACCGGTGGTGACCGGCACGGAGGACGGGCACTTCTGGAGCGACACGCCCTATCGCGGCGAGGGGCTCGCCGCAGCCGTGGCGGGCGCACTCGACGCGGCGGCGATCACGCCGGCGGCGCCCGTGGAGGAGGTCTACGTGTCGATGAACGGGGAGCACTACTGGGCGAAGGAGTGGAGCGTGGCGCAGCTGCGGCAGTCGGATCGCTTCGCGCCGGATCATGCGATGCATCATCCCGCCGAGGGGATCGGTGACACCGGAGCGGCGTGGGCGCCGCTGGCCGTCGGGCTCGCTGCGCTCGGCATGCGCGATGGCTACCGGGCGAGCCCGTCGCTCGTGTACGCTTCGTCGGACGACGGTCTGCGCGCCGCCGTCGTGGTGCGTGGGGCATGACGGGCCAGGGGCGAGGCCGTGGTGAGGGGAGGGTGGATGGAAGTCGGTGAGGGCGTGGCACCGCCGGTGCCGTCCCGTGCGCAGGCCGACCCGCGAAAGACGCCGATCCGGCTCCGGATCAGCTTCTTCTTCGACGGCACGCTCAACAATCGGGTGAACGTACTGGCGCGCGTCCGTCCGCCCACTCCCGCGGCGCGGGACGCGAATCGGCGCCTCGGTGGCGCCGACACGAGCTACGAGAACGACCTCTCGAATGTCGCGCGGATCGAGGGTGAAGTGCAGGATCGCGCCGACGGATTCAACGCGTACGTGCGTGTGTACGTCGAAGGTGCCGGCACGACGGACCTGCAGGGCGACTCGGTGCGTGGTGCCGCACTTGGCACCGGCATCACCGGCGTCACGACACGCGTGCAGGGGGGGGATCCTGCGGGCGCTCGCACAGTGGTCACGCCTGGCCCGGGTGCTGGATTACTCGCCTGCGACCGAGCGTCTCGAGCTCGTGGCGGTGGATATCTGTGGCTTCAGCCGTGGAGCCGCTGCTGCGCGATTCTGCATCTGGCGGGTGCTGAACGAGAACGGCGGGCTCAAGGCCCTCCTCACGGCGCAGCGGTGGGATGTCGGGACGGTGGAGGTCCGCGCCTCGGGGCTGTTCGATACCGTGGCCTC
>JALOPO010000158.1 GCA_025453855.1 Gemmatimonadaceae bacterium | reverse complement strand
CGACGATCTCGCCGATCCGCCGCGCGACAAGGACGAGCGCCGCGCGGCGTACGCGACGCGGGCGCTGGCGGAGATGCGCGCGTGGGTCGAGGCGGAGGCGCTCGCGGGCGTGCGCGCGTGACACCGGCGCGCTCCCCGCGCGACCGTGGTGGCGCGGGTGCGCGCGCGCGCGCCGCGCGGGCTGCGGCGCCCGGCGAGGCAACGCCGGCGACCGATGCTGCTGATGACGCACCGCCGGCGCTCGTCGCCGACTGGCTCGCCTACGTGGCCAAGGAGCGCAACCTCGCGCCGAACACGGTGAAGGCGTACACCGCCGACCTCGCGCGCTTCACCGCCTTCTGCGCCCAGCAGGCGCGCGGTGCGGCGTGGGAGCTCGCGACCGTCGATCGCGCGGTGATCCGTGCCTTCCTCGGCCACCTCAATCGCGCGGGGCTCGAGCGGCGCTCGATCGCGCGCACGCTGAGTGCGGTGCGCGGCTTCTACCGCTGGCTGCAGCGCGAGGAGCACGTGGCGGCGAATCCGGCGAGAGCGGTGCGCTCGCCGAAGCTCCCGAAGCACCTCCCCGCGCATCTCGACCGTGGCACGATGGACACGCTCCTGCAGGCCGCGGCGACGCGCGCCATGGAGGGGCGCTTCGTCGACGTGCGCAACCTCGCCATGCTCGAGCTCTTCTACGCCACGGGGATGCGGCTCGGCGAGCTGCACGCGCTCTCGCGCGGCGACGTGGACCTCGTGAGCCTGCGCGTCAAGGCGCGCGGCAAGGGGCGCAAGGAGCGCATCATCCCGTTCGGGCAGGCGGCGCGGCTCGCGCTCGTGAACTACGAGTCCAGGCGCGACGAGCTGCTCCGGCGCATCGGGCCGGGTGCGTCACGCGACGCCTGGTTCCTCAACCCGCGCGGGCAGCGACTGAGCGTGCGCGGGATCCAGCTCGCGATGACGGGGCTCCTCGCGCTCGTCGACGCACCCGATGGCGCGAGCACGCACGCGCTCCGCCACACCTTCGCCACGCACCTCCTCGACGCCGGCGCCGAGCTGCGCGCGGTGCAGGAGCTGCTCGGCCACGCCAGCGTGAGCACCACGCAGATCTACACCCACACCAGCATCGAGCGGCTGCGGCAGGCGTACGCGAAGGCGCACCCGCGCGCCTGACCGACCGCCGCCCACGTTCCGGGGTACGAGCGCGCATGTCGAACCTTCCCGTCTTCCACGCCACCACGATCCTCGCCGTGCGCCGCGACGGGCGCGTCGCCATCGGCGGCGACGGCCAGGTGAGCATGGGGCAGACCGTGGTCAAGAACGGCGCGCAGAAGGTGCGCCGCCTGCGTGACGGTCGCGTGCTCGCCGGCTTCGCCGGGGCCGCGGCCGACGCGTTCACGCTCTTCGAGCGCTTCGAGGCGATGCTCGAGCGCTACCGCGACAACCTCCCCAAGGCGGTCGTGGAGCTGGCCAAGGAGTGGCGCTCCGATCGCGTGCTGCGACGCCTCGAGGCGCTCCTCATCGCCTGCGACGTCGACCACGGCTTCATCGTCGGCGGCACCGGCGACGTGATCGAGCCGGACGACGGCGTGATCGCGATCGGCTCGGGGGGCATGTACGCCATGGCCGCCGCCCGTGCCCTCGTGCAGAGCACCGAGCTCCCGCCGCGCGAGATCGTCGAGCGCGCCATGCGCATCGCCGGCGAGATCTGCGTCTACACCAACACCAACATCACCGTGCTCGAGCCCGCGGGCTGAGCGCGCGCCGCCCATGCCGTCGCCACGCACCACGCGCGCCCTCGCGCGCCTCGCCGAGCTCACGCCGCGCCGCATCGTCGCCGAGCTCGATCGTCACATCATCGGGCAGGACGCCGCCAAGCGCGCCGTCGCGATCGCGCTCCGCAATCGCTGGCGCCGGCAGCAGGCGCCCGAGGCGATGCGCGCCGAGATCAACCCGAACAACATCATCCTCATCGGCCCGACGGGGTCGGGGAAGACCGAGATCGCGCGTCGCCTCGCGCGGCTCGCGGGGGCGCCGTTCGTGAAGGTCGAGGCGAGCAAGTTCACCGAGGTCGGCTACGTCGGGCGCGACGTGGAGAGCATGGTGCGCGACCTCGTCGAGAACGCCATCACGCTCGTGCGCGACGAGCGCAAGCAGGAGCTGGAATCGGTGGCGCGCGAGAAGGTCGAGGAGCGGCTCCTCGATGCGCTCCTCCCCGAGCCGCAGCCGGCGACGCGCAGCGAGGCGCCGACCGCCGACGGCGCCCGGCGTGACGCGACGCCCGGCAACGTCTTCATCGCTGGCGCCAGCGGCCCGGCCGCGCCGGTGAAGGCCGACGAGACGGAGCGCGAGCGCCACCAGCGCACGCGCGACAAGATGCGCACGCTGCTCCGCGACGGCGCCCTCGAGGAGCGCCGCATCGACGTCGAGATGCCGGTGACGATGGCGCCGATGCTCGGCATGGTCACGCCGCAGGGGGCACCGGACGGGATGGAGCAGTTCCAGCAGGCGCTCCAGGACATGCTCCCGAAGCGTACCAGGCGACGCAGCATGACCGTGGCCGAGGCGCGCCGCACGCTCCTCGAGCAGGAGTACGACCGCCTTCTCGATCGCGACGACCTGGTGGCCGAGGCGATCGAGCGCGCCGAGGAGACGGGGATCGTCTTTCTCGACGAGATCGACAAGATCGCCGGCCAGCGCGCGCAGGGCTCCGGCCCGGACGTGAGCCGCGAGGGGGTGCAGCGCGACCTCCTCCCGATCGTCGAGGGGAGCACGGTGAGCACCAAGTACGGCATGCTGCGCACCGACAAGGTGCTCTTCATCGCCGCCGGGGCGTTCCACGTCGCCAAGCCGAGCGACCTCATTCCGGAGCTGCAGGGGCGCTTCCCGATCCGTGTCGAGCTGCAGCCGCTCACCGAGTCGGACTTCGTGCGCATCATGACCGAGCCCGACGCCGCCCTGACGCGCCAGTACGCCGCCCTCGTGGCCGCCGAGGGGAGCACGCTCACCTTCGCCCCCGACGGCATCGCCGAGCTGGCGACGGTGGCTGCGCGTGCCAACCAGAAGATGGAGAACATCGGCGCGCGCCGGCTGCACACCGTCCTCACCACCCTCCTCGAGTCGCTCCTCTACGACCTCCCCGACGGCGCCGGCACCGCCCACGTCGTCGACGCGGCGATGGTCCGTTCACGACTCGGCGCGCTCGTCGAGGACGAGGATCTCAGGCGGTACATCCTCTAGCGGGCCGTCGTGCCACGTCCGAGCGCGTTCCGGCATCGGTGCGGGGGGCAGGTTGTGGAGCGAACAGCGAAACGCGAAGGGCGCGAAGGCAACAGAAAGGAGAACAGGTCGGGTGGGTGCTCCCGTCGTCCGGTTCGTCGTTCAGCCTGTCCATTTCTTTCTGGTGTCTTTGCGGCCTTTGCGTTTCGTTGTTTCGCTCCGCCCCCACCACGCGCTCGGAGCCCTCAGCGCCGCACCATCGCCACCGAGTAGTCGAGATCGAGGACTACCGACGGGTCGTACGCGCCATCGTCGCCCTTGAACGGAAAGTCGCCGCAGGTGCGATCGCGCGTGGCGACGGTGCGCAGGCGGAGCACGCCGAGGTCGTCGCGGCCGGGGAGCGGCGTCGCTTCCAGCACCTCGCTCCAGGCGTGCACCGTGTCGCCCGCGAAGCACGGCGCCACGTGCCGGCCGCCGTGGATCGCCACGGGCCCGAGCGCGTTCGCGAGGCCGTTGAACGACAGGTGCCGCGCCAGCGAGATCACGTGCCCGCCGTAGACGATCCGCCGCCCGAAGCGCCCCGCCCGCTCGGCCATCGCGTTGAAGTGCACCTTGGCCGTGTTCTGGTAGAGGCGCGTCGCCAGCATGTGGTCGGCCTCCTCGATCGTCATGCCGTCCACGTGGTCGATCCTGTCGCCCTGCCGGTAGTCGTCCCAGCGGTGCGTGCTCCCGGCGAGCGCGTCGTCGTAGCCGGTGCGGTCGCCGCGCCACGGGACCACCAGCCCGCTCACCGGCACGTGATCGGCGAGCGTCGGCACCACCGGGCGCGGGGCGGGCGACTTCGGGTTGCGCTTGCGCACCATCACCCAGCGCGCGTACTGCAGCACCTTGTCGCCGAACTGGTTCATCCCCGTCGAGCGCACGTAGACCACCCCCGTCTGCGCATCGCGGTTCTCCTTCACGCCGAGCACCTCCGACGTCGTCGTCAGCGTGTCGCCGGGATAGACCGGGGCGCCCCACCGGCACTCGGCGTAGCCGAGGTTCGCGATCGCGTTCAGCGAGATGTCGGCCACCGTCTTGCCGAAGACGAGGTGGAAGACGAGCATCGGGTCGATCGGCGCCCGCTGCAGCCCGAGCGACTGCGCGAACGGCGTGCTGCTCGTCACCGCCGAGCGCACGCCGTAGAGGGCGAGGTAGAGCGAGGCGTCACCCTCGGTGACGGTGCGGGGGACGGCGTGGACGAGCGTCTCGCCGGGCTGGAAGTCCTCGAAGAATCGACCGGCGTCGGTGTGGGCGGGCATGCGGGGGAGCGCGGGGTTCAGAGGCCGTAGGCGACAGCGAGGGCAGGGTCGCGGGTCGCGAGCAGCTTCGCAAGGTCGACCATCACCTTCGCCTGCTTCCACGTCGCGTCGTCCTGCATCTTGCCGTCGAGCATCGCCACCCCGCTCCCCTCGGGCATGGCCGCCAGGATGCGCAGCGCGAAGCGCACCTCGTCCACCGGCGGGCTGAAGACCCGCTTCGCGATCGGGATCTGGTTCGGCGCCAGCGACCAGGCGCCGGTGCACCCCATCAGGAAGGCGTTGCGGAACTGCGCCTCGCATGCCGCCTCGTCCTTCAGGTCCCCGAACGGGCCGTAGAAGGCGCCGAGCCCATGGCTCTGGCAGGCGTCGACCATGCGCGCCACGGTGTAGTGCCAGAGGTCCTGCTGCGCGAAGGCGCGGGTGGCCACGCCGTCCACCGGGTCGGCGAGCACGCCGTAGCCGGGATGGCCGCCGCCCACGCGCGTCGTCTTCATCCCGCGCGACGCGGCCAGGTCCGCCGGTCCAAGCGACATGCCGTGCATCCGCGGGCTCGCCCCCGCGATCCGCTCCACGTTCATCAACCACGTCGAGCCGGTCGCCGACGGCGCCCACGATCTCCGCCAGGTCGTCGAGCACCCACGGACTCGCGAGCGCGTTCACGCGCACCCAGACGCCCGCGTCGCCCGTCGCCCCCGCGCGCACCGCCTCGATGAAGCCGGCGCGCGCCGCCGCCTTGTGCTCCACCGGGATCGCGTCCTCCAGGTTCCCGCACAGCACGTCGGCCTCGCGCGCCGTCTCCGGCAGCCTTGCCCGGATCTTCTCGATGTGCGGCGGGAAGAAGTGGATCACGCGCTCGGCCCGCACCGGCCGCTCGTGCAGCGGCGCCGGCGCGCCGATCGCGAGCGGCTTGTGGAAGTTGCGGGGGAGCTTCATGACGCCTGGTCTCCGGTGTGGTGACGTGTGTCGGAACTGCGTACCGCGATGAACGCGGGGGATGCGACGGTGGAACGATGGCCCGCGCGCTCCGTTCGATCTGCCGCCACGCGCGGCGATGCGGCGGCGCCGCATCCCTTCATGCCTGACGCCGTGCTTCGCGCTTCCATCGCGTAGGCTCCGCGTGCTTCGCGGCCGGGGCGTTCACGGCACGCGCTCATGCCCGCGCCGACGCCACGACGCGTGCATCGTGGAGCCGCCCGATCTCGCCGTCCGAGAGTCCGAGGATGCCGGCGAGGATCTCGTGCGTGTGCTCGCCGAGTCGCGGCGCGGGCGACGCGGCGTGCTGCGGGAAGGCGCCGAAGTCGACCGGCGACCCCGCCGCCAGCAGCGAGCCGATGCCGGGCTGCTCGATGCGCGCCAGCATCGGGTTCGCCGTCGAGAGGTCGGGATCGTGCGTGAGCGCCTCGCGCAGCGTGCGGTACGCCCCCCACGTCACGCGCGCCGCATCGAGCGCCTCGCGCACCTCGGCCAGGGTGCGGCTCGCGAACCACGGCACGAGCAGCGCCGCGATCGCGTGCCGCGCACGAAAGCGATCGCCCTCGTCGCGCAGGTCGAGGCCGAGGCGCGTGCCGAGCGCGGTGATCTCGCCCTCGATCGCGGTCGCGCGCACGAGCGTCGTCCACTGCAGCGCGGTCAGGCCGACGACCATCACGCGGTGCCCGTCGCGCGTCGTGAAGTCGCG
>JALOPO010000157.1 GCA_025453855.1 Gemmatimonadaceae bacterium | reverse complement strand
CGGAAGCGCAGCGCCGCCGAGGCGAGCGACTCGTCGCGGGGCGGCACGGCGGTGATGTCGCCGCGCGCGTACGCATCGCGGAGCCAGGCCGGGAGGTCGCCGTTGCGGGGTGGCGTGGCGAGCCGCGGATTGCGCGCGACGGGCGCCGGCGCAGCCGGTGACGGAAGCGGCGGCAGCGGTGGCGGGACGCGTCGATCGACGCCGTGCTCGCGCTCGGCGACCCGCTCCTCGCGCGCGGCGACGCGCCGTTCGCGCTCGGTGATGCGCTGGCGTCGCGCGAGTTCGGCTTCGTTGGCCGCGAGCTCGGGGGCGACGATCCCGCGCAGCGGGACGTCGCGCGGCACCGCGCCGTGCAGCCCGGCCGGGGCGAACGTCGGCGGCTGATCGGCGACCGCGCGGGACGCGGGGAGCGGCGGCGGCGCCTCGCCGATGCCGCGCACGGCCCGCGCGAAGTCGCTGGCGCTGGCGAAGCGGTCGTCGGGGCGCTTGCGCAGCGCGCGCTCGATGGCGGCCACCAGCCCGGCGGGGGCATCCGGGGCGCGCGGCGCGAGCGCGGGCGGCGCCTCGCTGACGTGCTTGAGCAGCAGCGCGGGCGTGCTCCTGGCGCTGAACGGCGTCTCGCCCGCCAGCAGGTGCCACCCGACGACGCCGAGCGAGTAGACGTCGCTGCGTGCGTCGAGTTCGTGCTCGCCCATGGCCTGTTCGGGGCTCATGTAGGCCGGGGTGCCGACGGCGACGCCGGTGGCGGTGAGGCGCTGGTCGCCCTCGGCCGCGCGCGCGATGCCGAAGTCGGTCACCAGCACGCGCCCGGTGCCGCGCTCGAGGAGGATGTTGTCGGGCTTCACGTCGCGATGCACGACGTCGTGCGCGTGGGCATGCGCGAGCGCATCGGCGGTCTCGCCGAGGATGCGCCGCGCCTCGTCGGCCGGAAGCCGTCCCTCGCGCCGCAGCCGTGCGGCGAGCGTCTCGCCATCGACGATCGCCATCACGATCCAGACGACGCCGTCCTTCTCGCTCACGTCGTAGATGGGGACGATGTGCGGATGCGCGAGCTGCGCCGCGGTCTGCGCCTCGCGGAGGAAGCGCGCGCGCACCGGCGCCACGAAGGCGAGCTCCGGCGGGAGCACCTTGATCGCCACGTCGCGCCGCAGCCGTGCGTCGTGCGCGCGGAAGACGACGCTCATCCCGCCGCGCCCGAGCTCCTCGCCAAGCACGTAGGCGGGCGCGATGGCGGCCGCGACGCGTGCGCGCAGCGAATCATCGCGGAGCGGCGACACGTCGGGTGCGGGGCCGGCCATGCGACGCGCGCGCTCAGCGCTTGGCGGGCGTGCGGGCCGACGCGGCGATCACCGCGTCGACGTCGCGCGCGAGCTCCTGCGCGCGGGCCGCCAGCTGCGTCACCTGCCCGGTCGCGCCGGCCGGTGCGCCGCGGAGCTTGAGGAGGTCGAGCCGGAGCGACTGCAGCGCGGTGCGCGCGCGCTCCATGCGCTCGCGCAGCCGGGCGACGCGCTCGTCGCGCCCGCCCAGCTCGCGACGCTCGCGCCGCAGCCGGGCGAGCGTGCGCACGCGCTCCTCGCTGCGCGGGTCGAGCGGGTTCGCCTCGTGCTCGAGCCGCGCGATCTCGGCATCGAGCTGGCCAAGTCGCGACGCGTCGACCGGTGCCCGCTCGAGCTCCGCCAGCTGCCGGGCCGCGTCCTTCATGGCCTGGGCGAGCGCGGCGGCGGTGGGCCCCACGTCGCCCGCCAGCTTGCGCTCGGCCTTGGGGAGCGCCTCCAGCAGCCGCGCGATCTCGGCCTGGTCGCCGACCGCGCCGCGCACGGCGTCCACCGATGCACCGTAGAGCGCGGCATCGCCGGCGCCGAGCTGCGCACGTGCCGCCCCGGAGGCGAGCAGGTCGTCGTGGGGCGTGAAGAGGCCCCCGTCGCCCAGGCGACGGCGCTCGCGGGCGCGCTCGCGCGCCTGCTCGCGCTTGACGGGGTTCCAGATGCCCTGCAGCGCGTCGAACCGCTCGAGGACGAAGTCCATGAGCAACGCCTCGCGCGGCTGCTTGAAGACATCGCGCCAGTCGAAGCCCGCCTGCCAGAGGCGCGCGTACGACATCGCGATACCGATCGACCAGAAGGCGGGGACGAAGGTGAAGTCCGGCCCGCCGACGAGGTGCACGATGAAGCTCACGACCGCGAACATGAAGAAGGGGGCGAGCCCCTTCCGGAACTTGATCACCTGCGGCGCATACCAGCGCGCGACGTCGTCCGGTGCCGGTGTCACCGACGCAGGGGCCGACGCGCGCCCGCCGTCGCGTGCCGGGTACGGCGCGTTCCCGGTCGCGCCACGCTCGGGCGGCCGCGCGGCGGCGCCCGCTGCCGACGACGCGAAGCCACGCGTGCCGGCGGCCGCGGTGCGCGCGGTGACGCCGAACGGATCGCTGCGTCCGTCGAGCGCCGCCACCAGCGCCTCGGCGGTCGGGAAGCGGTCGTCGGGCTCCTTCTCGAGGAGGCGCATGACGATCGCCGCGAGGTCGGGCGGCGTGTCGGGGCGGCGCTCGACGATCGGGACCGGTCGCTCGCTGAGCTGCTTGACGAGCAGCGCCGGCGTGCTCGACGCCTCCAGCGGGAGCCGCCCCGCGAGCATCTGGTAGGCGAGCACGCCGAGCGCGTAGAGGTCGGCGCGCCCGTCGACCTCGCGCTCGCCGGCGCACTGCTCGGGGCTCATGTACGCCGGCGTGCCGATCGCCATCCCGGTGGCGGTCAGCCGCGTGTCGCCGCCGTCCTGCACGGCGCGCGCGATGCCGAAGTCGGTGACGATCGCGCGGCCGTCGTCGGCATCGAGCAGGATGTTGTCCGGCTTGATGTCGCGATGGATGAACTTCCGCGCATGCGCGAAGGCGAGCGCGCTCGCGATCTCGCGCAGGAGGCGACGCACCTCGGCGGTCGGCATCGGCCCCGTGCTCGCCATCCGCCGGGCGAGGTTGTCGCCGTCGATGCAGGCCATCACGAAGAAGACGAGGCCATCGCGCTCGTCGACCGCGTAGATGGGGACGATGTTCGGGTGGCTGAGCTGCGCGGCCATCTCGGCCTCGCGCAGGAAGCGCGACCGGATCTCGGCGCGGTAGGCGAGCTCCGGCGGGAGGAGCTTGACCGCCACCGTCCGCTTCAGGCGCGTGTCGCGCGCCCGATACACGATCCCCATGCCGCCGCGGCCCAGTTCCCGGTCGAGCTCGTACTGGGGCGCGAGCACGCGCTCGACGCGCGCCAGCAGCTCGGTGTCGGCGGACGCAGCAACCGGATCGGGCACGAGATGACGGCGCGAGGGGAGAGAGAGCGGACGTGCCAAGTTAGCACCCTGCAGGAAACGACGGGCACCGCGCCCGCATCGGCACACGGCTCGCGGTGCATGCGGCACCGGCGCGCCGCACGACCCGTGTCCTTCTGGCACCCCCCTACGCCGTGTCGGCGCAGAAGTTTTGGCGGGGGTGCCGGATCGGCCGACACGCCGGGCCCGCACCCTGCGACAGCGTCGCGGCAGGTGGCGCGCGACCCGGCCCGGACGTCGGGCGGGGCGTGGCGCCCGCATCTTCTTCCGGGAGTCCCGTCACGATGGCCGAACGCCAGACGCTGCCCGTCCTGCCCCTGCGGGGACAGGTCATCTTCCCCGGCCTCACCGCCCCCATCGCCGCCGGCCGGCCCGGCACGCTCCGCGCCATCGAGACGGCGCTCAAGGGCGACCGCCTGGTCTTCGCCGTCGCCCAGCGCGACAACACCGAGGAGCCGACCGGCGAGGTGCTCTACACCGTCGGCGTGATCGCCCGCATCGGCCAGGTGCAGCGCGGCCTGGGCGGCGTGCAGCTCCTGCTGCAGGGCGAGCAGCGTGCGACGGCGCTGCAGATCACGCGCGGCGAGGGCGGCATGCTCACCGCCGTGGTCGTGCCGAGCGAGGACATGGCGCCGATCGACGAGCGCGACGCCGCCTTCGCCGCGCTCCACCGCGAGACACGCGACCGGGCCGTGGAGCTCGGCGAGAAGCGCGGCCTCCCCGAGGAGGTCGTGCACCAGGTGCTCGACAGCGTCACCGACCCGGGGCGCTTCGCCGACCTGGTGGCCGGCTACCTGGAGCTCGACGTCCCGCAGAAGCAGGCGCTGCTCGAGACGCTGAGCGTCGAGGAGCGGCTCCGTCGCGTGCTCGTGCACGTGCAGCGCCAGATCGGGCTGCTCGAGGCGCAGGAGGACATCAAGAACCAGGTGCAGGAGGAGCTCGGCGATCGCCAGCGCGAGATGTTCCTGCGCGAGCAGCTGAAGGCGATCCAGAAGGAGCTCGGCGACGACGACAGCGGCAAGGAGATCGGGCAGCTGCGCGAGAAGCTCGCCGCGCTCGACCTGCCGACGCAGGCGCGCTCGGAGGTCGAGCGCGAACTCGGGCGCCTCGAGCGCGCGGGGCGCGAGAGCATGGAGGCGCAGGTCATCCGCACCTACCTGGAGTGGATCGCCGAGCTGCCGTGGAACGCGCGCTCCGACGACCACCTCGACCTGCCGCGCGCCACCACCGTGCTCGACGAGGACCACTACGGCTTGGGCGACGTGAAGGATCGCGTGCTCGAGTTCCTCGCCGTGCGCCAGCTGCGCGCCAAGGAGATCGAGGCCGAGCTGCACGTGACGGGCGAGATCTCGGCCGCGAAGCTGCGCGACGAGGCGCCCAAGGCGTCGCCGGTGAGCGGCGGCCACACGGCCACCGAGGACAAGGCGATCACCGACACGCGCGAGGCCAAGGCGCGCGCCATGGCCAAGGGGCCGATCCTCCTCTTCAACGGCCCGCCGGGCGTGGGGAAGACGAGCATCGCCAAGTCGATCGCGCGCGCGCTCGGCCGCGAGTACGTGCGCATCGCGCTCGGCGGCGTGCGCGACGAGGCCGACATCCGCGGCCATCGCCGCACCTACGTGGGTGCGATGCCGGGGCGCATCATCCAGGGGCTCAAGCGCAGAACGACTCGTTCACCGACCACTACCTCGGCGTGCCGTTCGACCTGAGCGAGGTGCTCTTCATCGCCACGTCGAACTTCATCCAGAACATCCCCGGGCCGCTCATCGACCGCATGGAGGTGGTCGACTTCAGCGGCTACACCGAGCGCGAGAAGCTCGAGATCGCGAAGACCTACCTCATCCCCCGCCAGCTCGAGGAGAGCGGGCTCGCGAAGCGCGAGCTGACCTTCGACGACGACGCGATCATGGCGGTGATCAGCCGCTACACGCGCGAGAGCGGCGTGCGACAGCTCGAGCGGCAGCTCGGCGCGGTGGCGCGCAAGATCGCGCGGCGCATCGCCGCCGGCGACGAGTCGGTGCTCGCCGACACGCGCGTCGATGCGGCCGAGGTGCGGGAGCTGCTCGGGCGGCCGAAGGTGCACCCCGAGCACGCGCAGGCGAGCAACGAGGTGGGGATCGCGACCGGCATGTACTACACGCCCATGGGCGGCGACATCATGTTCGTCGAGTCGAGCATCCGCCGGCGCGACGGGCACCGTCGCGGCGAGGACACGCAGGCGGCGGACGCGGCGCGCGACGCGAGCGGCGCGGGGCCGATGGCGCTCATCCTCACCGGGCAGCTCGGCGACGTGATGAAGGAGAGCGCACGCGCCGCGCTCACCTTCGCCACCAACAACGGCGCCGCGCTCGGCATCCCGTCGGAGCGGATGCGGGGCATGGCCGAGGCGCACATCCACGTGCCGGCGGGGGCGATCCCCAAGGACGGACCGAGCGCGGGGATCGCGATCGCCACCGCGCTGGTGAGCGAGATGAGCGGCGTGCCGGTGCGGCGCGACGTGGCGATGACCGGCGAGATCACGCTCCGCGGGCGCGTGCTCCCGATCGGCGGCGTGAAGGAGAAGGTGCTCGGCGCGCACCGCGCCGGGATCACCACGGTCATCGTGCCGAAGGACAACGAGGCCGATCTCGAGGACGTGCCGGCGGCCCGGCGAAGCCGGCGCCGGTGGAGCAGTTCGCGGGGGTGTGAGCGAGGGCGGCGCGCCCAGCGGGCATCGTCGCGGTCATGCACGAGCGGCCGCGATGATGCGTTGGAGCGCGAGGGAACGCGAGGGAACGACGTGCTGTCGACGACGGCGCATGCGGAAGGGTTCGCATGCGCCGTCGTCGTGCGGGGGGATCAGCGTCGGATTGGGTCGATGAGGCGCAGCTCGGCGTTGTGGGCCTCGATGGCGTCGCGGGCAACCTGGCCGGAACGCGTGTACACGGGTGTCACGACCACGCCGGTCGCGAGTCCGCCGCCGATGGTGATCGGCACCATGTAGAGCAGGC
>JALOPO010000156.1 GCA_025453855.1 Gemmatimonadaceae bacterium | reverse complement strand
ACTCCTGCGCGAGCGCGACCTCGTCGGTCCGGTGGTCGTGGGCCGCGACAACCGGCCGAGCGGGCGCATGCTGCGCGACGCACTCGTCAACGGCCTGACTGCCGGCGGCATCGATGTCGTCGACATCGGCGTCGGCCCCACGCCGGTCATGTACTGGGCGCTGCATCACCTGCCGGTGGTCGGCGGCATCCAGATCACCGGCTCGCACAACCCGCCCGAGTTCAACGGCTTCAAGCTCTGCGTCGGGCGCGGCTCGCTGCACAGCGAGGGGATCCAGCGGCTGCATGCGCTGCTCGACGCACCGCCGGCACCCGTGCGCGGCGCGGTGCGCCACGACGACGTGCACGAGCGCTACGCGGCCGACCTCGTCGCCCGCACCGGCCCGCTCGGCCGGCGCCTGCGCGTCGTGTTCGATGCCGGGAACGGTGCCGGCGGGCCGCTCACGGAGCGGATCTTCGGCGCCATGGACGTCGACGCGCGCTTCCTCTTCACCGAGAGCAACGGCACGTTCCCCAACCATCACCCCGACCCGACGGTCCCCGAGAACCTCGTCGACCTCATCGACGAGGTGCGCCGGACCGGCGCCGACTTCGGCGTCGCCTTCGATGGCGACGCGGATCGCATCGGCCTGGTGGACGACGAGGGGACGATCGTCTGGGGCGACCACATCCTGATCCTCTACGCGCGCGACGTGCTCGCACGCACCGGGGCGGGGCAGGCGATCATCTTCGACGTGAAGTGCTCGCAGGCGCTCCCCGACGAGATCGCGAAGGCCGGGGGCACGCCGGTCATGTGGAAGACGGGGCACTCGCTCATCAAGGACAAGATGAAGGAGCTGCATGCGCCCCTCGCCGGCGAGATGTCGGGGCACATGTTCTTCGAGGAGGGCTTCTACGGCCACGACGACGCGCTCTACGCCGCCGCCCGCCTCCTGCGCATCGTCGCCGCGAGCGGTCGCTCGCTGCGCGAGCATCTCGCGGACGTCCCGCACTTCGTGAGCACCCCGGAGCTCCGCTTCGCCTGCGACGACGCGCAGAAGTTCGCCGTCGTCGCCGATGCGGTCGCGCATTTCCGTGCCACGCACGACGTGCTCGACGTCGACGGGGCCCGCGTCCTCTACGGCGACGGCTGGGGGCTCATCCGCGCCTCGAACACGCAGCCGATCCTCGTGCTCCGTTTCGAGGCGCTCACCGCCGAGCGGCGCGACGCGATCCGTGCCGAGTTCGAGGGGTGGCTGCGGGCGCGCGGCGTCGAGCCGGTGCTCACGCACTGACGGTGGCGATGCCGACAGGCGGCGGGGCGACGGGCGCATGACCGCGCGCCGGTGAGCAGCGCCTCGTGACCGGGCTCCCGTGAGCGCGCGGCGGGTCGGCGCAGTCGCGATCGCGAGCCTCGCGCTCCTGCTCGTCGCCGGGCGCGCGTGGGGCGTGCTCGTCACCGAGCATGCCTGGTACGATGCGCTCGGTGCCGCCGACGTCTGGTGGTGGCAGGTGCGCTCGTCGCTCCTGCTCAAGGGAATCGCGGGCACGCTGGGCACGCTCGCCATGCGGGCGCACCTCTCGGCGGTGCGCCGCTCCTTCGTCTCGGTGGTGATGCCCCGCCGGGTGGGCGACCTCGAGTTCACCGCCGAGGTCCAGGAGCGCGCCCTGTCGCTCCTCCTCTGGCTCGTGTCGCTCGTGATCGGCGTGATCGTCACGCTCCCCCTCGACGACTGGACGACGATCGCGCGCGCCATCGACAGCGTCCCGTTCGGCGAGAGCGATCCGCACCTCCTGCGCGACATCGCGTTCTACGTCGACGTGCTCCCGCTCGAGGAGCAGGCGTATCGCTGGGCGCTCCTCGCGCACGCGCTCATGTGCGCCGTGGTCGTGGCGGGCTACGCCGTCACGCGCGGCATCGCCGTGGAAGGGGGGACGCTGCAGGTCACGCGGCATGCGCGTCGTCACTTCACCGTGCTCGGCGCACTCCTGCTCGTGCTTCTCGCGTGGAGCTACCGCATCGACGTCTTCGAGCGCCTCGCGGCCGGCAGCGGTCCGGACGGCGCCTTCGGCTTCGCCGACAAGAACGTCGCGCTCCCGGCCGCGCTCGTGCTGCAGGTGGTCACGCTGAGCGCCGCCGCGGTCGTGCTCTGGAGCGGCTGGTCGCGCCAGCCGCGCACCGCGATCGTCGCCGTGACGACCGTCTTCCTGCTCGCGCTGCTGCTGCGACAGGGGCTCCCGCTGATCGCCGACCAGGTCGCGGGCGCGCTCGACCCCGTGCAGCGCGAGCGTCCCTACCTGCGCGCGCGCGCGAGCTACACGCAACGCGCCTTCGACGCGGCACGCGTGGCGCTTGCCGGCCCGGGCGACACGGCGCGCCTCGAGGACGTCACCGTCTGGGATCCGGGGACGCTCTGGCGTGCCGTCGTGTCGCGACGCACGCTCGCCGACGTCCCCGCGCGCGTGTCGTGGCAGGGTGGGGGCGAGACGCCGCGAGCGCTCCTCTTCGAGCAGCTCCCCGTCGGCGACGCGCTCCCGCTCTGGCGCCCGCTCGCCGTCGATCCGCGCGCCACCGATCCGCTGCCGCTCCTGGAGCGCGCCGACGACCCGCCGCCGCTCCCGTCGCTGGCGGTGCTCGACGGCGCTTCCGGCTATGCGATCGCGCGCGATTCCGCACGCCGCATCGCCGCACCGCGACTCGGCAGCGCGCTGTCGCGGCTGGCCGCGGCGTGGGGGCTGCAGAATCCGCGCATCGCCTTCATGTCGCTCCCCGGTCGCGCGCCTGCGCTGCTTGGCGTGCGCGACGCACGCGAGCGCGTGGAGCGGCTCGCGCCGCTGCTCATCACCGCACCCACCGTCTCGCCGCTGGTCGTCGGCGACTCGCTGTGGTGGAGTTGCGAGCTCTACGCCGCCAGCACGCGCTATCCGCTCGCGGAGGCACGGCCGTTCGACGGCGTCGGTGTCACCGCCGCGCAGCACGCGGGGGTGGCGCTCGTGAATGCGCACACCGGGCGCGTGCGCTTCGTGGCCGATGCGCAGCCGTCGCCGCTCGCGCGCGCCTGGTCGCGACGGCTCATGCCGCGCATGACGGCGCTCGCGGCGCTCCCCGAGCCGCTGCGCGCCGCGCTCCCGCCACGCTGGGAGGCGCTTGAGCTCGAGGGGGGCGTCGCGGTGCGCCACGGCGCGCGGCGCATCGAGGGCAGCGGCTTCGAGGCCGTCCCCGCCGATGCGGGCGACAGCCTCACGAGCGGCGGACCTCCGCCCGTCTGGCTCGCACCCCGGTCGGCGTGGGCGGCGACGATGGCGGTGGTCGATTCGCAGCGCGTGCTGCGCGGCGTCCTCGTCGCGAGCGGTGGGCGCGATCGCACGGTGCGATGGCTTCCGGTGGATGATGCGACGCGCCTGCCGATCGTCCTCGATGCGGTCCGTGCCGCGGCCGACTCGGTGCGGCGCACGCGCCCCGACCTGCGACGCGGCTGGACGCGCGTGGTGCCGGCCGCGGGGATGGTGCGCTTCGTCACGCCGCTCTACGCCCCCCGCAGCGACGGCGCGCCGTCGCTCGACGCGGTGGTGGTCGCCGATGCACGCGGCGTCGGCGTGGGGCGGAGCGTGGTCGGCGCCGCCGGTCCCGCACCCTCGCCGGTCCCGGCGCTCGTCGCCACGCCCGATGCCGCGGTCACGCGTACCCTCTACGACCGCATGCGGAATGCGCTCCGCCGCGGTGACTGGGTGGCGTTCGGCGCCGCCTTCGATGCACTCGGCCGCGCGCTCGGGACCGCACCCGACACGAGCGGGCCGTGAGCAACGCCCGATGGTTATGTTGTCGCCGGCGCCGGCGCCCCCATGGCGGGCGGCGCGGGCCCCTTCCCGGTGCGGCAGCACGTGCCGCCCGGCTTCCCGTTCCCCCCGCAGCCGCCGCGGCGTTCGCGCCGCGGCCCGGAGTCACTGCGTGAACATCCACGAGTTCCAGGCCAAGGAGATCCTGCGCCGTCACGGCGTGCCGATCCCCGAGGGCGAGGTCGCACGCACGCCCGACGAGGCGGAGGCGATCGCCGTCCGGTATGGCGTCCCCGTCATGGTGAAGGCGCAGGTGCATGCCGGTGGTCGCGGCAAGGCCGGCGGCGTGAAGTACTGCCCGACGCCCGCCGACGCGAAGGAGAAGGCGTCGAAGATCCTCGGCATGCAGATCAAGGGGCTCACGGTGCACCAGGTGCTGGTGACCGTGGCCGCCGACATCGGCAGCGAGGCCTACGTCGGCATCATCGTCGACCGCGCCACCAAGAAGCCGGTGTTCATGGTGAGCGCCGCCGGCGGGATCGACATCGAGGAGGTCGCCGCGACGACCCCCGAGAAGATCCGCTACCACGGCGTCGACCCGCGCTACGGCCTCCGCACCTACGAGGCGATGCAGCTCGGCTTCTTCCTCTACAAGGATGCCAAGCTCGCGCGTGCGGCCGCGAAGATCATGCAGCAGCTCTATGCGGCGTTCATGGAGACCGGCTGCTCGCTGGCCGAGATCAACCCGCTCGTCGTGACGCCGGCGAACGAGGTGATCGCCGTCGACGGCAAGATGGTCATCGATGACAACGAGCTGGATCGGAAGCCGCAGCTCGAGGCGCTGCGCGACGAGACGGCCGAGGATCCGGCCGAGGTCGAGGCGCGCAAGGCCAACCTCACCTTCATCAAGCTCGACGGCAACGTGGGCTGCGTGGTGAACGGCGCCGGCCTCGCGATGGCGACGATGGACCTCGTCAAGTTCTACGGCGGCGACCCGGCCAACTTCCTCGACATCGGCGGCTCGTCGAACCCGGAGAAGGTCGTCAACGCGCTCCGCATCATCACCGCCGACCCGAACGTGAAGGCGATCCTGTTCAACATCTTCGGCGGCATCACGCGCACCGACGACGTGGCCAACGGCATCGTGACGGCCACGAAGCAGAACCCGCTCAAGGTGCCGATCGTGATCCGCCTTACCGGCACGAACGAGGAGATCGCGGTGAAGATCCTGCAGGACAACGGCTTCAGCGCGTCGTCCGACATGGACGAGGCGGTGCAGCGGGCGGTGGCGCTCGCGACGGAGGGCGCCAGGTGAGCGTCTTCATCGACAGGAACACCACGCTCGTCGTCCAGGGGATCACCGGGCGCGACGGGTCGTTCCCGATCTTCGACACCGTCGAGGAGGCGGTGAAGGCGACCGGCGCGAACACCTCGGTGATCTACGTCCCGCCGCCGTTCGCGGCCGACGCGATCATGGAGGCCGCCGCCGCCGGCGTGAAACTCGTGGTCTGCATCACCGAGGGCGTCCCCGTCCTCGACATGACGAAGGTGCGTCCGTTCGTGCAGGAGTGCGGCGCGCGCCTCGTCGGCCCGAACTGCCCGGGGCTCATCACGCCGGGTGAGAGCAAGGTCGGCATCATCCCCGGGCGCATCTGCACGCCGGGCCCGGTGGGGGTCGTGAGCCGCTCCGGCACGCTCACCTACGAGGTCGTCTACCAGCTCACGCGCGCCGGGATCGGCCAGTCGACCTGCGTCGGCATCGGCGGCGATCCGATCAACGGGACGAGCTTCATCGACGCGCTGGCGGCCTTCGAGGCCGACCCGCAGACGAAGGTCGTGGCGATGATGGGCGAGATCGGCGGCTCCGACGAGGAGGAGGCGGCGGCGTTCGTCAAGGCGAAGATGACCAAGCCCGTCGTCGGCTTCATCGCCGGCCAGACGGCGCCGCCGGGGCGCCGTATGGGGCACGCGGGGGCGATCATCTCCGGCTCCGCCGGGACCGCCGCCGAGAAGATCAAGGCCTTCGAGGCCGCCGGCATGGGCGTGGCCAAGCGCCCGAAGGACTTCGTCGAGCTCGTGAGGGAGCGCCTGGGCTGATCCCGCGTTCGGCCGCCACGGTGATCCGTCGTGGCGGCCGGCATCGAGTGGCCCGGCGGG
>JALOPO010000155.1 GCA_025453855.1 Gemmatimonadaceae bacterium | reverse complement strand
AGGAAGCGCACGAGGAGGAGCGTGCTCGCATCCTGCCGGAAGGTGGAGGCGCTCACCACGTACGGTTCGCCCCCCGGCGCGAGGTGCACCTGCACGTCGGCGCTCCGTCCCACCGCGCGCGCATTCGCGAGCGCATCGCCGAGCAGGCGCAGGTCGTCGGCGGCGATGCCGAAGGGAAAGGCGCGTCCCACCAGCTTCTCGGGCGCCTCGGCGAAGAGGCGTCCGGCGGCGGCATTCGCGTCCACCACCTTGCTCGTGGCACCATCGACGACGACGATCGCCTCGTTCGCGAGCTGGAAGAGGAGGCGATAGCGCGTCTCCACGTGCCGCAGCCGCCAGTAGTCGCGCTCCATCGCCTGCTGCGCCTCGACGAGCCGCTGCTGCAGCGCGGAGACCGAGCGCATGTCGCGCCCGGCCGCCAGGATGCCGCCATCGCGCCCGACGCGCAGCACCGCGTACGACACCGGGAGGTCGGTGCCGTTGGCGAGGCGATGGTTCACCTGCCGGCGGCGCAGCGGCGAGCGCGTGGATGCATCGCGCAGCAGCGCGTCGATCTTGCCGCGCGTGTCGGGGGTGACGGTCTGTCCCCACGGCTGTCCCACCCACTCCCCGACGCCCGCATCACGCAGCTCCGCGTCGCTGGTCACGACGGCGCGCACCACGCCGGCACGATCCAGCACCACCGCCAGGTCCCCCGTGGTCGCCACCAGGTCGGCGGCGGTGTGGGGATCGAGGTCGGCAGGCGTGCCGTCGGTGGGGTGGGAGTGGGTCAAGGGCACGGTCAGGCAGGTCCGGGCACGGCCCCGGCGTTCACGCGACGCGACGAGACGATGTCGCGGGCGATGACGGGGGCCTGCACGGCGTCGGGCGCCCAGCCATCGGCGCCGATCTCCTCCACGAGCGCGCGGCGGTCGCTGAAGGCGCGACCGCCGACGAGCACGACGACGTCGGGATTGCACGAACGGCGCCGCACCGCCGTGATCGCCTCGGCGAGACGGGGGATGCGCTCCTGCACCGCGGCGGCGAGGCCGACGACGTCGTACCAGCGGGTGGCCACCGCCTGTTCGAGCTCCTCGAGGCCGAGCGGCGGCCCGACGGTCACGCCCCACCCGTCGTGCACGAAGAACTCGGCCACCATCGCCAGGCCAAGCGAGTGCTGCTCGTCGGGAAGGCCGCCAAGGAAGACCTGCCCGCCGTCGACGGTGAGCGCGGCGCCGTGCAGCGTGCGGGCGAGGTCGCGCACCACGCGCTGGATGCGGCCGACGCCGAGCGTCACCTCCACGAAGTCGGTCTCGTCGTGATCCCACATCTCGCCGAGCCGGTTGGCGGCGGGGGCGAAGAGGTCGAGGCAGAGTCGCTCGACGGTGGCACCCGCGGCGAGCAGCTCCTGGACACGCTGGCCGAGCCGCTCCTCGTCGTGGGCGAGCGCATCGCGGACGAAGCGCGCGACGTCGGCGGCGACGATGGGGCGGGTGTCCACCCGGTCGGCGGGTGCGGTGCGCCGGGCGTGCGCGACCAGCTGCGGGAGGAGGTCGTCGCGCATCGCACGCCCGACCGGGCGCTTGCCGGTGAGGTGTGCCGCGACGACGGAGGAGTCCAGGGAGCCCGACAACAGCCCTCCAGCGCAGGGACGGGTGAAGCCAACCGGATCGTGACGACCGGGACGCATTTGCGTGTCGCGCCCCACCCGACACCATCGTCGGGCGCCATCCGGCTTGATTGTGCGTGTCGGTGCGCCGACCGTCAACCTGACCGAACGTCACGCGCGCTTGACACATCGTGGTGAATGGTTGACCCTCCACCGTGACGCGAACCGGAGGGCGTTCGGCGATGGGCTCGGGGGTCTCGGTCGGGGAAGGGACGACGGCGCGGACGGGGATCTCCCCGACGGCAGTGCGTCGACCCAGAAAGCCGCTCTACACGCCCGAGCAGCGGGCGCGGCGCAACGCGACCCGCTGGACGCTCGTGCAGGGGATCCTGGCACCGATCCAGTTCCTCGTCTTCGCCGTGTCGCTCGGGCTCGTGCTCCGCTTCCTGTTCACCGGCGACGGGCTGCACGCCGCGCACGTGAGCATCATCGTGAAGACGGTGCTCCTCTTCACGATCATGGTCACCGGTTCGATCTGGGAGAAGGTCGTCTTCGACGTCTGGCTCTTCGCGGAGCCGTTCTTCTGGGAGGACGTCTTCTCCTTCCTGGTGATCTTCTTCCATTGCTGGTACCTCTACGGCCTGGTCACGCACGTCGATGACCGGTTCCTCATGTACGTCACACTGGCGGCGTACGGGGCCTACGTGATCAACGCGACGCAGTGGATCCTCAAGCTGCGTGCGGCGCGGCTCCTCGAGGCCGAGGAGCAGGCGAAGGCGGCGGCAGCCGGGGCCGGGGCGACGGCATGAGCACCGCGCTCCCGGTCGTGGCGCTTCCCACCACCGGCGGCTGCGCCGACGTGCCGGTGCTCAAGGAGCGCGGGCAGCGCGAGGTCTTCTGCGGGCTGACGGGCATCGTCTGGCTGCATCGGCGCCTGCAGGATGCCTTCTTCCTGGTGGTCGGCTCGCGCACCTGCGCGCACCTGATCCAGAGCGCCGCGGGGGTGATGATCTTCGCCGAGCCGCGCTTCGGCACGGCGATCCTCACCGATCGCGACCTCGCCGGCATGGCCGACGCGAACGAGGAGCTCGATCGCGTCTGCACGACGCTCCTCGAACGGCGCCCCGAGATCAGCACGCTCTTCCTCGTGGGGTCGTGCCCGAGCGAGGTGATCAAGCTCGATCTCGCCAAGGCGGCCGAACGGCTGAATGCGCGGCTCCTGCCGCGCGTGCGCGTGCTGAACTACTCGGGCTCCGGGATCGAGACGACGTTCACGCAGGGCGAGGACAACGCGCTCAAGGCGATGGTGCCGTACCTCCCCGCCAGCGACGAGCGGCAGCTGCTCGTGGTCGGCTGCGTCGCCGACGTCGTCGAGGACCAGTTCCGGCGCTACTTCGAGGCGCTCGGCATCGGCCCGGTGCGCTTCTTCCCGGCGCGCCGTGCGGCCGACCTGCCGCCGGTGGGTCCGGGGACGCGGCTCCTGCTCGCGCAGCCGTTCAACGGCGAGACGGTGCGCGCGCTGCAGGCGCGCGGGGCGCAGCTGCTGCCGTCGCCGTATCCGTTCGGTGGCGAGGGGACGACGCAGTGGCTGGCCGCTGCCGCCGCGGCGTGGAACGTGAACGCCGAGCACTTCCGGCAGGTGACGGCGCCGCTGCAGGCGCGTGCGGAACGCGGCCTGTCGCGCTATCGCGAGCGGCTCGCCGGCAAGCGCCTCTTCTTCATGCCCGACTCGCAGCTCGAGATCCCGCTCGCGCGCTTCCTCCATCGCGAGCTCGGCATGCAGCTCACCGAAGTCGGGACGCCGTACCTCGATCGCACGATGGTGGGGGCGGAGCTTCCGCTCCTCCCCGAGACGACGGTGCTGAGCGAGGGACAGGACGTCGAGAAGCAGCTCGATCGGGTGCGTGCGGTGCACCCCGATCTCGTGGTCTGTGGGCTGGGCCTCGCCAATCCGCTGGAGCGCGACGGGATCGCGACCAAGTGGAGCATCGAACTGGTGTTCACGCCGATCCACGGCTACGACCAGGCCGCGGATCTCGCGGAGATCTTCGCCCGGCCGCTCGAGCGGCGCGAGCGACTGGCGGTCTGAGGGAGACGCGGCATGCAGCTGACGCTCTGGACCTACGAGGGGCCGCCGCACGTGGGGGCGATGCGCATCGCCACCTCGCTGCGCGACGTGCACTACGTGCTGCACGCGCCGCAGGGCGACACCTACGCCGACCTGCTGTTCACGATGATCGAGCGGCAGGATGCACGGCCGCCGGTGACCTACACCACCTTCCAGGCGCGCGACCTGGGCGGCGACACCGCGGGGCTGGTCACGACCGCGGTGCGCGAGGCGTACGAGCGCTTCAAGCCGGCGGCGATGCTCGTCGGCGAGAGCTGCACCGCGGAGCTGATCCAGGACCAGGCGGGGGCGCTCGGCGTCGGTATGCAGCTGCCGATCCCGGTCGTGCCGCTCGAGCTGCCGGCGTACAGCAAGAAGGAGAACTGGGGGGCGGCCGAGACGCTCTACCATCTCGTGAAGGCGCTGCTCGCCGATCGGGCGCCGGCGCCGGGCGCGGTGCGACCGCCGCGCGAGCCGGGGCGCCGCCCGCGCGCCAACCTGCTCGGCCCGACGGTGCTCGGCTTCCGCTGCCGTGACGACGTGGTGGAGATCACGCGGCTGCTCGACGAGCTCGGGATCGACGTGAACGCGGTGGTCCCGCTGCGCGCGAGCGTCGACGACATCCGTCGCCTCCCCGACGCCGACTTCAACATCGATCTCTATCCCGAGGTCGCGCGCACCACGGCGAGCTGGCTGCAGCGCACCTTCGGGATGCCGTACGCGAAGACGATCCCGATGGGCGTGGGGGCGACGCGCGACTTCATCCGCGAGGTGGCGCAGCTCGCGGGGGTCGATGCGAGCGCCGTGCTCGCGCGCGAGGTGCCGGGGCAGGCGGCGCACGCCGCCTCGCGTTCGCGGCTGCCGTGGTACTCGCGCTCGGTGGACAGCACGTACCTCACCGGCAAGCGCGTCTTCATCTTCGCCGACGCCACGCACGCCATCGCCGCGGCGCGCATCGCGAAGGAGGAGATGGGCTTCACGGTGGTGGGGCTGGGCACCTACAGCCGCGAGTTCGCGCGCGACGTGCGCGAGGCGGCGAAACAGTACGGGCTCGAGGCGCTGATCAGCGACGACTACCTGGAGGTCGAGGCGGCGATCGCCGCCGCGACACCCGAGCTGGTGCTCGGCACGCAGATGGAGCGGCACATCGCCAAGCGGCTGGGCGTCGCCTGCGCGGTGATCTCGATCCCCATCCACGTGCAGGACGTGCCGGCGCGCTACAGCCCCGTCTACGGCTTCGAGGGGGCCAACGTCCTCTTCGACACGTGGGTGCACCCGCTGGTGATGGGGCTCGAGGAGCACCTGCCGGCGTCGGGCGCCGCGCCGGCCACGCCGCCGGTGCCGCATCACGACGGGCACGTGGGCGATGGGCTGCTGAGCGGCGAGCACGTGCCGTACAGCCACGGCGATGCGCTGGCCGGCGGCGAGCCGACGGGCGAGATCGTGCTCGCGAAAGTCGCCGCCGCGCATGCGGGCGCCGCGGCACCCGAGGGCGCGACGGGTGCCATGGCCGCGGCCGCCGCAACGGCTGGCGCGGCCGCGACCGCCACGCCCACCTGGACCGAGGACGGCGAGCGCGAACTCCGGAAGATCCCCTTCTTCGTGCGCGGCAAGGCGCGTCGCAACACCGAGGCCTACGCGGCGGCGCACGGCATCGCGCGCATCACCGTCGACACCCTGTAC
>JALOPO010000154.1 GCA_025453855.1 Gemmatimonadaceae bacterium | reverse complement strand
GCGGCGAGCAATCGTTCGATGCGCTCCTTGTTCGGTTTCGACCACGCGGAGCCCGCCTTGCGTGGCGCGAACCAGAGCATGCTGCGCTCGTCGTCGAGCTTCGCCGGCTTGCTGTCGACCCAACCGACACAGAGCGCCTCCTCCACCAGCTCCTCGTAGTCGACGCGCGGCTTGCCGGTGCCCTTCTTGTACTGGACGCACCAGATGCCGGCGTCGCGATCAGCGTTCGCGGCGAGCCAGCGTCGCCACGCGGCGCGCGTGGTGGGGTGGACTGCGTTGTCGGGGAGCGGCGTGGCGCGCGCGGACATGGAGCGACAGTGCGGCGCGGCGGGAGACGGGACAAGGCATCCGTCCCACCAGTCTTCTGCGCTAACGGGATCGCGCTATCATGGTTACCGTTCGCGGCCGTTTCCTCTCTCGCGCCGACCATGCGTCCGACCCCTCGCAGCCGATCTACTCCTCTCGCCCTGGCCCTGGTGCTCGCGACGGCGCTCTCCCCGACGGCCAGCGCCGCGCAGGACGCGCCCGCCACGAGCGTGGCCGGCACGCTCCTGCGTGGCACGGTGCGAGACAGCGCCGACACACCGATCGCGGGGGCCATCGTCACCGCGACCGACCCCAACGGACGGTCGCGCGCCGGCCGCAGCGAGGCGACGGGTGCCTTCCGCATCGCCGTCCCGGGCGCCGGCCGCTACGTGCTCACCGTGCGGGCGCTCGGGCACGAGCCGACATCGCTGGAGGTCGACGCGGGGCGTGACGGCGCAGGCCTGCTCGCGGTGCGGCTCCGCTCGACCGCGACGCTCGCCACCGTGCAGATCGTCGGCGACCGCACCGGGCGGCGCCCGCTCCATCCGGGGGCCGACGCGCTCGCCGGCTCGGTGTCCGTGCTTGGCGGTGCACAGATCGCACGCGAGCAGGTCGCCTTCGCGCAGGAGCTGCTGCGCAAGGTGCCGGGCATCTACCGGGCCGAGTTCAACCAGGGGATCGTGAGCGGCGACATCGGGGTCCGCGGCTTCAACACCGAGAGCGAGATCGGGAGCACCAAGCTCCTCGTCGACGGGATCCCGTCGAACCTCAACAGCGGCGTGAGCGAGATGAATGCGCTCTTCCCGCTCGAGATCGAGCAGATCGAGGTGGTGCGCGGCACGCAGGATCCCCGCGTGGGGCTCTTCAACCTGGCCGGCAACGTGGGCGTGACCACCCGGGAGGGCGGGCGCTATCTCACCTCGCGCGTGCAGGGCGGGAGCTTCGGCACGGCCGAGGCGCAGGTCGTCGCCGCGAGCGCACTGGGACCGGTTGCGCAGACGCTCTTCCTCGGCGGACGCCGCAGCGACGGCTACCGCGCCAATGCGCGGCTCGACAAGTGGACGGCGAGCGGCAAGTGGTTCACCACGCTGGCCGACGAGCGCGTGCGGCTGGGCGTGATCGGGCGCGTCCATCGCCTCGACACGCAGGCACCGGGCTACCTGACGTTCGCCGAGTCGCGCGCCACGCCGACCTTCTCGCCCGCCTTCTCGGACAGCGACGGCGGCACGGTGGCGAGCGATCACGGGAGCCTGCACGTCGACGTCCGGCAGTCGGATCGCTTCGCCTGGTCGCTCAAGGCGTACGGGCAGCGCTTCGATCGCGTGCGCTTCGTGCGCTTCACCGCCACCGGCGCGCAGCAGGAGCGGGTGGAGGACGAGCGACAGCAGGGGCTGATCGCGCTCGCCACGTGGCGGCCGGCGGCATGGGCGCCGTGGCGCGCCGTCGTCACCGCAGGGGTCGACGCGCAGTGGACACGGAACCTGCAGCTCCGCTTCCGCACCGCCGAGCGCGTGCGCCAGGCGACGCTGCGCGACTACGACTTCGCGCTCGACAACCGGGGCGGCTTCGTGCAGCTCGGTGCCTCGCCGCACGAGCGCGTGCAGCTGCAGCTCGCCGTGCGCACCGACAAGTTCTTCGGCGACTTCACCAATCGCACGACGCCCGCGAGCGTGACCACCGCACCGCTCCTGCCGTACGGCTGGATCACGCAGCCCAAGGGGAGCGTGACCGTGCAGCTGCACGAGCGCGCGAGCATCTATGCCAACGGCGGGCGCGGCTTCCAGATCGGGAGCGGGATCGCCGCCTACGGTACGCAGCGGCTCCGGCCGTCGGTGAACGACGGCTGGGAGAGCGGCATCGTGAGCACGCCGTTCGCCGCGCTGTCGCTGCGCGCGGGCGTCTGGGAGCAGCGCGCCGCCGACGAGGTCCGGCTCCGCTTCGACAACAGCGGCGACTCCGAGAACATCGGGCGCACGCGGCGCAGCGGCGTCGACGTGGAGGCCACGCTGCGCCTGCCGAGCAGCGTGAGCGCGTGGGTGGCGACCACGTCGCAGCGCGCGCGGCTCGTGGAGCCGGGGCCGCGCAACGTCGCGCAGCGCGGCAATCGCCTGAATCACGTCCCCGACTGGACCGCCAAGTACGGTCTCGACTGGGCGCCGCGGCGCGGCCTGCAGCTCTCGGCATGGGCGTACGCGCAGGGGGACTACGAGATCACGCCGGCGAACGACCGCGGCCGCTGGGGCGACCTGCACCTCGTGAACGCCGATCTCTCGTGGCGGTGGCGGAGCGCGGCGCTGGGGCTCGGCGTCACCAACCTCTTCGACCGCTACGGCGAGTACGTGTGGTGGGACGGGACGCAGACGCTGCACTCGCCGGCGGCGGGGCGCGCGCTCTTCGTGACCGTGACGCTCGACCGGTGATCGGCACCAGCGGGACGGCGGCACCCGCCCGCCTGGAAGCGATCGACGTGCTGCGCGGCCTCGTGATCGTGCTCATGGTCGTCGATCATGCACGCGAGTACAGCGCGGGTACCGGGCGCGTCACCGACCCGATGACGCTCGACGCCACCGGGCCGCTCCTGTACTGGATGCGATGGGCATCGCACCTGTGCGCGCCGGTCTTCACGCTGCTCGCCGGTGCGTCGGTCGGGCTGCAGGGCGGCGCGACGGGGCGGGCGGCACGCATGCGCTACCTCGTCACCCGCGGGCTGGTGCTCGTGGTCCTCGAGTTCACGGTGGTGCACTTCGCCTGGACCTTCTCCACGGTCTGGCCGATGCGCTATGCGCAGGTGATCTGGGGGCTGGGGCTCTCGCTCATCGTGCTCGGGCTCCTGCACTGGGTGCCGGCGCGCGTGCGCTGGGCGCTCGGTGCGGCGATCGTCGCCGGGCACAACCTCCTCGACGGCTGGCACGTCACGTGGCCGCCGGCGCTGCACTGGGCCTGGGCGATCCTCCACGATCGGCAGGTGATGCCGCTCTGGGGCGAGCTGTCGGTGCGCACGAGCTACCCGGTGCTGCCGATGATCGGCCTCGTGCTCGTCGGGGAGGCGCTCGGTCACTGGTATCGCGCGACGCCCGACGCGAACCGTCGACGGCGCGTGCTGCTGGGCATCGGCGCCGTTGCGATCCTCGCCTTCGTCGTGCTCCGCGTCACGAACGTGTACGGCGACCCGACGCCGAGCGACCTGTCGGGGGCGTGGACGCGCGACGTGTTGTCGATGCTGAACGCGACCAAGTACCCGATGTCGCTCGCCTTCGTGCTCATGACGCTCGGGCCGGCGTGCCTGCTCCTTGCGGCGTGGGATCGAGGCGTGCCGCGCGGTGCCCGCTGGCTGCGGCGCTTCGGCACCGTGCCGATGTTCGTGTACATCGCGCACCTGTACCTGCTGCACGCGCTGGCGATCGTCTGGGCGCTGGCGCTCGGCTTCCCGTGGTCGGCGTTCGACTTCCGCGCGCGCATCACGGGGCTCCCGGCATCCTTCGGCTTTCCGCTCTGGGTCACGCTGCCGTTCGTGGCGGTGACGCTGGCGCTGCTCTGGTGGCCGGCGGGGTGGTACGCGCGGCTGCGCGCGTCGCGACGCTACGCGTTCACGCGCTACATCTGAATTCCGCGCGTCCGGTCGGTCGTCCCGGTCGACCGCGCCGCGCGGGCGGGCGCCATGCCGGCGGAGGCCGTGCAGGCGCGTGCGGCGACGGCGCGCGACGCGTGCACCCCTTGTCACCGTGGCGCACCGATCGCATGCATCCGGCGCTCCGCGACCAGCGGTCGCGCTCCCCTTCCGTCCCCGCCATGCGATATCCCGCCGCCTCGCTCCTCGCGCTCGTCGCCACTCCGCTGGTGGCACAGGGCACCACCGCCCGCCCCGACGCCTGCACCGGCCGCTGGGCCGGCGCCATCGCCACGCCCGGCGCGAAGCTCGCCTTCGACGTCGACTTCACGCGCCGCGCCGACGGCGCCTGCAACGGCGACATCTCGATCCCCGCGCAGGGCGCCCGCGACGTCGCGCTCACCGACGTGCGCGTGGGCGGCGACTCGGTGCGCTTCACCATTCCCGGCGTTCCCGGCACGCCGCGCTTCAGCGGCGCGGTGACGGTCGACGGGAGCGCGGTGCGCGGCAGCTTCGCGCAGGGCGGCGCCACGCTCGCCTTCGAGATGACGCGCGGGCCGAACAGGGTCGCGCTGGCACGCGAGGCGCTCACCGGCATCGGCCCGTGGCTCGACTCGGCCATCACCGCCTGGAAGGTGGTCGGCCTCGGCGTGGGGGTGGTGGTCGACGGCGAGACCGTCTACCTGGCCGGCCACGGCCTGCGCGATCGCGAGAAGAAGCTCCCCGTCACGCCGCAGACGCTCTTCGCCATCGGGTCGAGCTCCAAGGCCTTCACGACCTTCGCCATGGGGGCGCTCGTCGACCAGGGGAAGCTGGCGTGGGACCAGCCGGTGCGCGGCTGGCTGCCGTGGTTCCGCATGCACGACGACTTCGCGACGATGCGCATCACGCCGCGCGACCTCGTCACGCACCGCAGCGGGCTCCCGCGCCACGACGCGCTCTGGTACAACAACACGACGTTGTCGCGCGAGGAGCTGGTGCGACACATCGCGCATCTCCCGCTTTCGGCCGACCTGCGCGAGAAGTTCCAGTACAACAACCTGATGTTCCTCACCGCCGGCTACCTGGTGGGGGCGATCAACGGCTCGTCATGGGAGGATGCGCTGCGCGACCTCGTGCTCCGCCCGCTCGGCATGACGCGCACGAACTTCAGCGTGGCCGAGTCGCAGCGCGATGCGGACCATTCGCTGCCGTACCGCGTGAAGGACGACACGGTCCAGCGCATTCCCTTCCGCGACATCTCGAACGTCGGCCCGGCCGGGTCGATCAACTCGAGCGTGGAGGAGATGACGAAGTGG
>JALOPO010000153.1 GCA_025453855.1 Gemmatimonadaceae bacterium | reverse complement strand
ACGTCGAACATGCAGCTCCAGACGATCGCGAAGCTCGTGCTGCGCTGACGGCGCCGCCGGCGCTGGCGCCGCGACGTCGGACAGCTGGCATCACGGCGGACACGGTGGACCACCTGGTGCTCGGCGTCGCCCTGCCCCTCTGCATCAATGGCTGCGGGGGTTGCCGTGCAGGTGCACGCTCCGGGGCGTAACGGCACGGGGCCGGCCGCGCGATGCGCGACCGGCCCCGTGCGTGACCGCAGCGGAAGGCTCAGGCCTTCTTGTTGCGGCGGCGGGCGAAGCCCGCGAGGCCGACGAGCCCAGTGGCCATGAGCGCGTACGTGCTCGGCTCCGGGATCACGTTGGTCGGCGTGAGGAGGTTGTTGACGAAGTTGAAGTTCTCGGCGCAGACGGCGTTGCCCGCGATGTTCGCGACGCAGGCGTAGCCGAAGGCCGTGCCGAAGGCGCCGAAGGGCGGGATCGGCGAGACGTCGACACGGCGCGAGCCGAACGAGGCGACGCCGAGGATCGTCTGGTTGCCGGCGAGGAAGGCGGCGCTGCCGGAGTCGCCACCGCCGATGTTGACCTCACCCGGGATGCCCTGCACGCCGGTCTCGCAGACCTGGAAGCGGAAGCAGGTGAGCGACGTGTTGTTGTTGAACTGGCCCGTCGGATCGTCGAAGTCGCCGATGAGGACGCCGCCGAAGGTGTTAGGACGCCGCCGAAGGTGTTCGTCTGGCCGGAGGCGGCCGTCGCGCAGTTGCCGACGTTGGTGTTGCCGTTCAGGCAGCTCGTGTCGAAGCGGTTCTGGCCCCAGCGCATCCACGTCTGCGCGCCGGTGTTGGCGCCGGTGATGCCGTTCCCCGTCGCGCCGTAGCCCGCGAGGTTGATCGTCTGGCCGGTGATGTTGCCGCCGGAGAAGATCTGGTAGCCGCTGCCGGCGGTGGTGAGGGCGCTGGGGAGGCGGATGAAGGCCACGTCGCGCTGGTCGACCACGGCACCGGTGTAGCCGGACTTGATCGTGATCGCGCTGCCGGCGGCGGTCACCGACTGCAGCAGGGCGCCGGTCTGGGCGCTGCGCACCTCGATGGTGGTCGAGGTGGTGATGTTCTGGCCGGCGCCGTTGGTGAAGCAGTGCGCGGCCGACAGGATCCCGGTGCCGCCCGACCCGCTCAGCAGCGAGCCCGAGCAGACGAAGGTGCCGTCGGTCCGGTTCATGATGATCCGCACCACACCATCGAAGCGCGTGTCGCCCGCGCCGACGCGGTACTGCGGGAGGTTCGGGTCCTGCGGGGCGACGATGTTCGGATTCGCCTCGTTGACGGAGCCGATCGGGCGCCAGTCGGACTGGGCGGCGAGCGGGGCGGCGGCGACACCGAAAGCGGCGGCGGCGACGTAGGGGCGGAAGCGCACTGGGTAGCTCTCCGGGTGGAATTGGAGACACGAGCGGCGACCCGCGATCGACGGGTGCGCCGCCTGCCTCAGCAATCCCCGTTCCCCGTCCCGTCGATCAGGGCAAGGCCGTCACGGAGCGAGTTAACTCGTGATGCACCAAGAGCATCACGACCGTGACGCCCTTGGCGAGCTGGAGCATTCAGACTGTTGCGTGGCCGGTACCATGTGGCGGTCAGGCGACAGCAGTGCGTCGTCCGGCGACCACGCACGCCCGCCGCCGGCGACACCCGGTCGCGCACACGGCGCCGATGGGCCGATGGACCACTTTCCGCCACGTCGCCCGCACCGGATCCTGCCGCATGACGCCGCCCACGCTCCCCCTGCTCCGCCCGCGCTCGGCCACCGAGGTGGTCGACGCCGCGATCCAGCTCCTCCGCGCCCACTACGGCCACCTGCTGCAGGTCGCCGCACTCGGGACGATCCCCTCGCTCCTCATCGTCCTCGCGCAGACGATCCTCGCTCCCGGCGGCGAGATCCCCGCGAATCCCTTCAGCGACCCCACGCAGGCGACGCTCTTCGGCGTGGGGCTCCTCTGCTCGCTGCTCTTCGGCTTCGCGATGCAGGGGGCCCTGTCCTACAGCTCCCTGCGCGCGCTGCAGGGAGTCGCGCTCCCGTCGGTCATCGAGTCGTTCACCGTGGGCTTCCGGCGCCTGCCGGCGCTGATCGGCGCGATGTTCCTCGTGGGGCTGCTCTTCGCCCTCGCCTTCACCCCCGTGGCCCTCGTCTTCGTGCTCCTCAGCCTCGGGACCGGCACGGTCCTCGGGAAGGTGGCGATCGTGGTGGCGGCGGTCGTGACGATGGTGGGGGCGATGGTCTTCGGCATCGCCTGCTACGGGCTGATCGCCGTCGTCACCAGCCTCGTCGTGCTCGAGCAGCTGGGGCCGTGGGCCTCCCTCCGCCGCGCCTTCCGGCTGAGTTCCGGGTCGTGGCTGCGCATGGCGGGGGTCTGGGCGATCGCGATGCTCCTCTTCGTGGTCATCTTCGGCGCGATCATCGCGATCATGTCGGCGATGGGGAGCTCGCAGATCGCGAACGTGCTCGGCACCGTGGCCGGGATCCCGGCGGCCCCGATCTTCGGCGCCGTGGCCCTCGTGCAGTACGCCGACCTGCGCGCGCGCCGCGAGGGGGCGGACGTGGAGGCGGCGCTGGGCGCCCTCGGCGTCGGCACGCCCGACGGCGCGCTCCCCGTCACCTGAACTCCGTGCCCGTCGGGCCGTCGCTGCTGCAGCAGGCGCTGCCGCCCATCCCCGCCACCGCCGTCCGCGACACCGTCTCGCGCCTGCTCGAGCAGCGCGCCTACGATCGCGGGCTGCGCGACACGCTCTGGGCGCGCGCCATCGCCTGGATCGGCGACACGCTGGGCGACCTGTTCGACCTTGCCGCGCGCGCGCCGTTCGGGCGCGCGGTGGCGCTGGCGGTGGTGATGTTCGTGGTGGCGGCGATCATCGGTCGCGCGCTCCTGGTGGCGCGCGCGCGACGGCGCGCCCGCGAGCTGCGCCCCGCACCGGTCACCGCCCGCGAGCTCCTCGCCCAGGCGCGCGCGCTCGCCCGGCAGGGCGTCTTCACGGACGCCGCGCACCTCCTGCACGCGGCGATCGTCGCGCAGCTGGCGGCCGACGGACGCGTGCGCCCGCACCCGAGCAGCACCGTCGGCGACTACGCGCGCGCGCTGCGGCGCGGCGACGCCACCACGTGGCGTGCGTATCGCGAGTTCGGGCGCCGCTACGAGGTCATCGTCTACGGTGACGGGCGCTGCGACGCGGAGCGCTGGGCGGCACTCGACGCACTCGCGGCGCCGCTCGTGGACGACGCGCGACCGGCCGACGCGCGCGAGCGACCGGTGCGGAGCGCGGCATGAGCGGGCGACGCCTCTCGCTCGTCCTGGCGCTCGTCATCGCGGTCATCGCGACGCTGGTCGTCCTCCTCTCGCCGCGCGAGGACACCGACGGTCGCCTCACGATCGCGCGACCCGGCGCCAACAATGCGCGACTGTTCGCCGAAGTGGCGGGCGCCTTCGGCTTCCCGGTGCGCACCACCACCACGCGCTTCACCGCGCGAGGCGACACGACCGCGATCCACGTCGTCTTCGCCGGGCCGGTGGAGCCGACAGCGCGGGAACTGGGGGCGATGCTCGAGACGGTGCGGCGTGGTGCGGGGCTGCTCGTGGTCGAGTCGGAGCGCGAGAGCGGGTCGCTGCTCGACTCGCTCAACCTCGTGCAGGACGCCCCCGGGGTCATGATCGCCCCGCGCCCGGCGCCGGCCTGCACGAAGGCGCAGAACCGCCGCGGCGTGCGCGACTGGCCCGACGGGCGACCGACGCTGCTCGCCGTGAACGTGCCGGTCGACAGCGCCTTCCGGCGCACGTCGCCACTCCCCACCGGGGCGACCTCGTTCGTCGACGTGACACTGAAGCGCTGGGTCCCCGACGACTCGGCCGGGCTGCTCGACGTGCCCGATGCGCGAACCGACACGGCGTCGGCGATGCTCGGCTTCCCGTACGGACGCGGTCGCATCGTGATCGCCACCGACGGTGACGTGGTGCGCACCGACGTGCTGCGCGTCTGCGAGTGGGGGCTGTCGGTGGCGGCGATCCGCGCGCTCGAGTACCTCGGGCGCGGACGGCGGGCACCGCTGTTGGTGGCCGAGGCGTACCAGGGCGAAGCGACGCGGCGCCGCGCGCTGGCGGTGGTGCGCGAGGCGCTCACCGACACGCGTCCCGGGCGCGCCACGCTGGCCCTCGCCGGCGCGGGGCTCATCCTGCTCGCGGCGGCCGGTCGCCGCACGCTCGCCCCGCTGCCGATGGCTCGGACCGAGCGGCGCTCGCCACTCGAACACGTCGATGCGCTCGCGACCGCGTGGGCCCGCGTGCGCGGCACGCGAACGGTCGCGCGCGAGCTCGCCGCGGGCGTGCGTCGCCGGCACGGCACGATGCGCCATGCCCACATGGACGACGCCACCTTCGTGCGCACGCTCGGCGCGCGCTACCCGCAGGTGCGCGACGACGCCGAACGCCTCGCGACCGCGATCACGCAGCCGGTGGATCCCGACGACCTCCCCGTGCTGCGCCGCGCCGCGGCGCGGCTCGACGAGGCCTGCCTCACGCCCTGACGCGCGCTCGCCTCGCGCGCCCTCCTCACCGCACGCCACGCCCGCCATGACGCTCCCCGGATCGCTCGACGACGCCGCCGCTCCCCTCGCCGCCCTGCGCGAGGCGGTCCGCCGCCGCATCGTGGGCCAGGACGCCGCCCTCGACGAGGTGCTCGCCGCGCTGCTCGCGCGCGGGCACGTGCTCCTCGAGGGGGTGCCCGGCGTCGCCAAGACGCTCCTCGTGCGCGTGCTGGCGGCGGCGAGCGGGGCGCGCTTCGGGCGCATCCAGTTCACCCCCGACCTGATGCCGGCCGACATCACCGGCACGAGCGTGCTGCGCGAAGGGCGCTTCGAGTTCCGCGCCGGACCGATCTTCGCCGACCTCCTCCTCGCCGACGAGATCAACCGTGCCCCGGCCAAGACGCAGGCCGCGCTGCTGGAGGCGATGCAGGAGCGCTTCGCGACGGTGGACGGGACGCGCCACGCGCTCGGCGAGCGCTTCACCGTGTTCGCGACGCAGAACCCGGTGGAGTTCGAGGGGACCTACCCGCTCCCCGAGGCGCAGCTCGACCGCTTCCTCGTGAAGGTGCGCATGGAGTACCCGGATGCGGAGTCGGAGCAGGCGATGCTCGCCGCCCATGCGCGCGGCGAGGATCCCGACACGCTCGTGCGCGCCGACCAGCCGGTGCTCGAGCCCGCGCAGCTCGATGCGCTGCGTGCGGCGTGCGATCGCGTCACGGTCACACCCGAGGTGATCGGGTACATCACCGCGATCGTGCGCGCGACGCGCGAGGATCCGGCACTGGCGCTCGGCGCGAGCCCGCGGGCGGCGGTGGCGCTGCTGCGCGTGGCGCGCGCCGCCGCGCTGCTCGACGGGCGCGACTTCGCCACCCCCGACGACGTGAAGGGCTTCGCGCCGGCGACGCTGCGCCATCGCATCGTGCTCAGCCCCGAGCTCGACGTCGACGGGCGCACGACCGACGACGTGCTGGCGGCGGTGCTGTCGCGCGTGCCCGCGCCGGTGTGAGCGCGCCGCGTCGCTGGCTGCGCGCGCTGACGAGCGTCGTCCCCACGCGCCGCCTCGCGCTCGCGGTGGCGTGCACCGCGGTCGCCTGGCTCGTCCCCGGCCCGGCGGTGGCGTCGCTCGCGCCCGGCGTGGTGGCGACCGTGGCGCTGTTCGTCGCGGTCCTCGTCGACGCGGTGCGCACGCCGTCGGCGCGTGCGCTGCGGGTCTCGCGCCGGTTGCCGGCCGAGATCGGGCTCGGTGACGAGGAGCGCCTCGCCTACGAGGTGAGCAGCGACTGGCCGTCACCGGTCACGCTCGATCTCGTGGACCGACTCCCCGCGGCGCTGGGCGGGAGCGGCGTGCGCACCATGGCCCTCCGGCTCGCACCGGTGGCGACGGCCCACCTCGAGCTCCCGCTCAGCGGTCGCGCGCGCGGCGCGACGACGCTCGGTCCGGTGGCGCTTCGCGTCGCGTCACCGTGGGGGCTGCTGGCGCGCGTGATCGACGTGCCGATGTCGGACGAGGTGCGGGTGGTGCCGAGCGTCGCGCTGCTGCGGCGCTACCGCCTGCTGGCGGTGCAGCGGCGGCTGCGCGACGCGGGCGTGCGGCCGGTGCGTCGCCGCGGCGCGGGGCTCTCGTTCGACGCGCTGCGCGAGTACGTGCCCGGCGACGATCCGCGCCACCTGGACTGGAAGGCGACGGCGCGCCGTGGCGTGCCGCACGTACGCCAGTACGCCGTGGAGCAGGGGCAGAGCGTGATCATCGCCCTCGATGCCGGGCGCCTCATGACGCAGCTCGCGGGTGACCGCCCGCGCTTCGAGTACGCGGTGGCGGCCACGCTCCTCCTCGCCGACGTGGCGATGCACTCGCGCGACAAGGTCGGGCTGCTGCTCTTCGACGACGAGGTGCGCGGCTTCATCCCGCCCGGCACCGGCGTGCCGACGCTGCGCCGCATGCGCACGCTGCTCTCGGGCGCGCGGGCGTCGCTGGTGGAGCCCGACTACGCGGCCGCCTTCCGCACGCTCGCCGAGCGCCAGCGCACGCGCGCGCTGGTGGTGGTGCTCGGCGACGTGGTCGATCCGCGCGCGAGCCGCGCCGTGATCCAGCGCACGCGCCACGCGGCACGTCGCCACGTCACGCTCTTCCTCGCGCTCCGCAACGACACGCTCGTGCAGGCCGCGCAGCCGGCCGCCGCCGGCACCATCGACGAGGCATGGCGCGGTGCCGCGGCCGAGGCGCTCCTCGGCGCGCGCGCCCGCGCGCTGTCACGCATCGGCGTGCAGGTGGTCGATGCACCGCCGCAGGCGATGGCCCCGGCGCTCGTCAACCGCTACCTGGCGATCAAGGCGCGCGGCGAGCTGTGAGCGTGCCGGCTCCTCGCTCCTGTCGTGCAGGATCGTCGCCTTGAACCGCCTGAACTGACAGGGGACTGCAGGGAACGGCAGGGACCGCAGGAACTGACTTGATGTTGGCGCCGTGCGTGTGAGGGCGTGCGGTGACCATCACGGACGACCGACCTTCAGTCGATCGAGTCGTACGGTGCGCACGTCGAGGCGTCACGACGCAGACATCCATGGTGAGTGCAGTGCAATCCTGCCCTTCCCTGCCGTCCTCTGCCCTTCCCTTCAGTTCCCGTCGGTTGCCGTTGCCGTTGCG